>CAZXSG010000647.1:0-3529 GCA_964643185.1 uncultured Holophagales bacterium | reverse complement strand
GTCGACGCCGCGCCGACTGCCCCCACGGCGCCGAAGGACGCCGCGCTCACTCGTTCCGAGGGGCGCGGAACCGCATCTCGTGGGCGAGCAGCCGGCCGTCGAGGCGCGGCTCGAACACGAGATCGGGAGCGATGCCGTAGACGAGCGGCACGTGGAAGAGCGGAAGGGCCGGCACCTCGCGGAGCGCGAGCGTCATCGCCCTCTCGAACGAGGAACGCCGCGCGGCGGGGGTCTCCGCGACGAGCATCTCCTCGATGGCGCGATCCAGCACGTCGCTCTGGAAGCCGAAGTTCGAGAGGCCGAAGCCTCGCGCCGCGTCGCGTCCGTGCACGACGTCCCTGAGGAACGAGCCCGCGTCCCCGCCGTCGAAGCTCCAGCCCGAGCTCACGAGCGCGCGGCGCTTCGGCTGCTCGTCGAGGATCTGGAGGATCTCCGAGTAGGGGTGGAGCTCGAGAGACACCTCGATGCCGATCTCTTTCAGGTTCCGCGCGATCGCCTGCGCCACATCCGACTCCTCGGGCCGGCAGACGAGCGGGATGGCGAAGCCCCTGGGAAAGCCCGCGTCCGCCAGGAGGAGGCGGGCCGCCGCGACATCCCGGGGCGGCAGCTTCAGCTCCGGCACGAAGCCGAAGACGGTGGGCGGAACGAGCTGTGTGGCGGCGGTCTCCGCATGGCCGGTCACGATGCGCGCGAGCTCCGGGCGATCGAGGCCGAGAGAGAGTGCTTCGCGCACCCTTCTTTCGGAAATCGGGTTGCCCTCGTAGGGCCTCGAATCGAGAAAGAGATAGACCGATCGCAGGCCGTCGGAGGCCGCCACCTGAAATTTCGGACGCGGCTTCTCGACGACCGCGCGGGGGGGAATCTCGGCAAGGTCGATCGAGCCCGAGCGCAGGGCGGCGAGCGTGTCCTCGCCGCGTTTGGTCATGACGAAATGAACGCTCGGGAGCGCGGCCGCGCCTCCCCAGTAGCGGGGAAAGGCCGTGAGCACGACGGCCTTCGAATCGAAGGAGACGAGCCGGTAGGGTCCCGTCCCCACGAGAGAGCCCTCGGCATCGCGACGGTACACGGGCACCTGGACGAGGTTCGAGAGGAGCAGCGGATCCGGCCCGCTCGTGGTGATGACGAGGGACGTGGGGGACTGGATCTCGACACCGGCGACGCTCGCGAGGAAGCCCCGCTCGCCGGCGCCGGTGCCCGAGCGGGCCGCGTCCAGACTGGCCTTGACCGCCTGCGGGGTCAGCGGCTGACCGTCGTGGAACAGAACGCTCTGACGGAGCTGGAGCACCCAGGTGTGGTCGTCGGGCGACTGCCAGCTCGTCGCGAGGAGAGGAATCGCCTTCATCCCGCGATCGAAGCCCACGAGGCCCTCACAGACGTTGGAGACGATGGAGAACACGTTGGCGTCGGCCGTCGCGGGGTCGAGGGCCTGGGGTGGCGAATCGACAGCGAACCGCACGGTGCGGCCCTGGGACGCGCCCTTCCCGACAGTTCCAGAGCCGCCCGGCTCGCGCCGGCGACAGCCCGCGACTCCCAGCAGCGGAAGCAACAGAGCCGCCCGTCTCGAGAATCCAGCGACCGCCATGAGGCGAGATCCTACGCCGGTGGCGCCTTGAGCCGGTCGAGCTCGACCCGGAGCCTTTCCATGAGCTCCGCCCGATGGCCGACTCCGAGCCCGGCCGTGGGGATGGGCCCGCCCATGCGCACCACGACGCGGCCCGGCATGACCCGCAGTCCGCCGCGCGAGAGGATCTGCCCGGCTCCCGCGATCCCCACGGGCACGATGGGCAGACCCGTCTTGAGGGCGAGCAGGAAACCCGACTTCTTGAATGCCAGGAGCTCCCCCGTTTTCGATCGCGTGCCCTCGGGGAAAACGAGGATCGAGAAGCCCTGCTGCAGCGAGGCCGCGAGGCGGTCGAACGCGTCCTTGGCCCTGTCTTTCCGGTCGCGGTCCACGGGAATGAAACCCGCGAGCCACATGGACCAGCCGAAGACGGGGATGAAGAAGAGCGACCTCTTCGCGAGGAACCGCACGTCCTGCCGCACCGTGGTGAGGAGGACGAGGATGTCGAGGAACGAGGTGTGGTTCGCCATGAAGATCGCGGCCGGCGCCTCGAGGGCCGCGGCGCTCACGTGCCGCTCCACGGGAATCGACGCGAACGCCAGGATGCAGCGCGACCAGAGGCGTGCCCACACGAGGTAGAGCTTCCCCCGCGGCGGGATCCAGATCGTCACGATGGCCAGCGCGGCGAACAGGATCGTCACGATCGCCGTGAGGAGCCAGAGGACGAAGGAGCGCAGCACGTCGCCGCCAGTTTAGTCAGTGTCCCCTTACACTCGCGCGCCGTGAGCACCTATCTCGTCGCGGGGGGCGCCGGACTCCTCGGTGCGGCCCTCGCGAAACGCCTGCTGGCCGCGGGGCACGAGGTCGTCGTCGCGGACTCCTTCGAGGACTCGGGCGACGGTAGCGCCGTGCGCCTCGACCGCGCCGCGGCCCTCGAGCGGGAGCCCCGCGCCAAGGTGATCCGGACCGACCTCCGTGCTCCGGGAGAGGTCGCGCGGCTCTTCCAGGGCCGGACGTACGCTGGAATCGTGAATGCCACCGGCCTCGGCCCCGAGGGCGTGAGGCCGCTCCTCCGTCAGGCCGGCCTCGAGGGCTCCCCGTTCACGCTCCAGCTCTCGACGGGCGCGTTGTACGGCCCCGAGCCCGAGCCGGCCCTGCGAGCCCGCGAGACCGAGCCCGTCGAACCCGCGGGCGACCCGGTCCTCGAGGCGGCGAGGGCCGCCGAGGAAGCCGTGCTGACCTCGGGGATCCCTTCGGCCGTGCTCCGCATCTTCACGCTCGTCGCGCCCTACATGCCCCCCAACCGGTTCCCGATGGACGCGGTGGAGGCGATCCTCTCGAACGAGGACGTCCTCCTCCCGAACGACGAACCGGTAGACCTCGTGAGCGCCGGCGACGCGGCGCGCGGCGTGGCCCTCGCGCTCGAGGAGCGGCCGGAGGGACGCATCCTCAACATCGGGAGCGGCATCGGAACCCCGCCCCGCTTCTTCATCGACAAGCTCGCCGAGCAGCTCGGAACCACGGCCCGCGTCGTCTTCACGGGAGCCCCGGCGCGGCCGTCGCGCGTGGCGGATCCCGAAGCGGCGTGGACCACGATTCGTTACGTTCCCGAGATGGGCGTCTCGACTCTCGCCGAGCGGATCGCCCGGGCCCGCCTCGGCCATCGCGTGGCCGACGACGCTCTTCGCGGTCTCCCTGCGGAACCGGCGGACGAAGGTCCTTCCCGGGTGTCGCGGCGCGAGCTGTTCTCCTTCTTCCGGAGACGTTGAAACGGCAGAATTGTTCAGCCCTCCGGGCCCGGAAACGGCGAACTTCCGGCTGGTACACTCCGGCCGTTCCGAAGGGCCCCGTTCGAGAGTGCCCGCGCGAACCGGAGGATCTTCCCCATGAACATCCGTATGGTCGGGACGGGGTACGTCGGCCTGGTCACCGGTGCCTGCCCCGACGCCTTCGGCCTGGCCGTTCACC
>CAZXSG010000646.1:0-3530 GCA_964643185.1 uncultured Holophagales bacterium | reverse complement strand
GCTCAGGCCCGACCTCGAGATCGTCGACGTGCGCGGCAACCTCGACACCCGCATGCGCAAGGCAGAGACGGGCGAGGTCGACGCGGTCATCCTCGCCGCTGCGGGGATCACGCGCATGGGCTGGGCGGAACGCATCTCCCACTACATCCCCACGACGCAGATGGTCTCGGCGGTGGGGCAGGGCGCCATCGGCATCGAGATACGCGAGGACGACGAGTACATGCTTCATGTGATGGAGCGCATCGGCCACCCCGAGACGATGGAGTGCGTGACCGCCGAGCGTGTGGTCATGCGGATGCTCGAGGGCGGCTGCCAGGTCCCGATAGGAGCGTACGCGCGCTACGAGGACGACACACTTACCATGGACGCCGTGGTGGGTTCGGTGGACGGTACTCACATCGTCCGTGAGCAGCTGTGTGGCGACGCCGGTGAGCCGGAGGCGCTCGGCGAGGCGATGGTCGAGCGGCTGCTCCAGCTCGGCGCGGGCGAGATCCTCGCGGGCATCCGCGACGCGGACGGTGCCGACGAACTGCTCGGCACCTGAGGCGGACGCCGTGACCTCGGCAGCAGGCGCACCGAGCGCGCACGACACCGCCGGAGGCCCGCTCAGCGGCACGTGCGTGCTCGTCACGCGAGCGCGCCACCAGGCAGCGGCACTCGTCGAGCCGCTTGAGGCGCTCGGCGCAGAGGTGCTCGTGGCGTCGGTCATCGACACGGTCGAGCCCGACGACTGGGCACCTGCGGATGTCGCCATCGCGCGACTGTCCGACTACGACTGGATCATCCTGACGTCCACGAACGCGGTGGACCGCTTCCTCGGCCGGCTCGGCGAGCAAGGGATCCCTCGCGCCGCGCTTGGTGGTGCGCGCATCGCGGTGGTGGGCGCCGCCACGGCGGACCGTCTCGGGGAGCCCGGCTTGGCCGCCGACCTCGTGCCGGCTGACTCCCGCGCCGAGGGCCTGCGGGCCGCGCAGGCCGGGGGAGTGGTGAACCGCGACCGGAGGCCCGAAAACGTGCTCTTCGGCCGCGACGAGAAGGGCGAGCTCCTCCTCAAGATCCTGGACTTCGGGCTCGCCAAGACGACGCTCATCGACGCCGCCAGGCCCGAGAGCCTCACCGTGCCGGGCACCGTGCTCGGAACGATGGGCTACATGTCGCCCGAGCAGATCGAAGGGAAAGCGGTCGACCCGAGGTCGGACATCTTCTCGGTGGGCATCCTCCTCGCTGAAGCGCTCACGGGCCGTCCGCCGTTCCGGGGGACGACGCTGCGCGAGCTCCTCTACTCCACGATGACGCACGAGTTCCGTCTTCCGGGCGAGGAGCCCGGGATCCTCGCGCTCAACGCGGTGCTCGCGCGCTGCCTCGCCAAGGAGCGCGACGAGCGCTACCTCAACGTCGAGGCGCTGAAGCGCGAGCTGCTGCCCGCGCTCGACGCGTGCCCCGCGATCGCGGGATCCCGCACGGCCTCGGACGTGGACGTGCCCACCACGCGGCTCTCCGACGATCCCGGCGAGCCTGCCGAGCGCGGCACCGCTCCGGAGTAGAGTTCCCCTCTTCAGCGGATGCGTGTCGCCCTCGTCGTCATGCCCTTTGCCGCGGCCGACCGGCCCAGTCTCGCCGCGGGTCTCCTCGCCGCCGCGGCGGAGGAGGCGGGCTTCGCCTGCGACGTGAAGCACTTCAACCTCACGCTCGCGAAGCTGGTGGGCAAGGAGACGTATCACCATCTCTCTCACGAGCTGCCCGCGACGGTGCTGGGCTGCGAACGGGTCTTTCGCGAAGTGCTCGGCGGCCAGGATCTCACCCCGCGGGAGGAGTACGAACGAGAGGTCCTGGACGATCCGGTGTGGGGCGCCGGCGCAACGAGCCGCCGGGCCCTGGACGCGCTCCGCGGAATCGCGCCGCTCTTTCTCGGCCTCGCCTACGGCACGTGCGATTGGAGCGCCTACGACGTGGTCGGCTTCACGAGCACGTTCGAGCAGACGATGCCGTCCCTCGCTCTCGCGGCCCGCATCAAGGCGGCTCACCCGGGCGTGACGATCGTGCTCGGCGGCGCGAACTTCGAAGGGGACATGGGCGCCCCCTACCTGAACCGCTTCCCGTTCGTCGACCTCATCGCGGCCGGGGAATCCGATATCGCGTTCCCGGCGCTCCTCCGCGCGCTCGGCGAAGGCACCGCCGTCCCCGCCGGTTTCCTGCATCAGGGTCCGTCGGGGTCTGGCACGCGCCCGCCCTTCGTGAACCTCGACGCGCTCCCGATGCCGCGCTTCGACGAGTTCTACAGCGTCCTCGACGCGACGTTCCCCGAGGAACGAAGGCGTACCTGGATCTCGGTGGAGGCGTCCCGGGGCTGTTGGTGGGGCCAGGTTTCGCATTGCACGTTCTGCGGTCTCAACGGACAGGGCATGGCCTTCCGGAAGAAGGGGTTCGAGCGTGTGCTGGCCGAGACGGACGCGCTCAGCGCCCGCTACGGCGCAATGCCGCTGGCGTTTGCCGACAACATCCTCTCGATGGACGCGTTTCGCGACCTCCTGCCGGCCTGGGCGGCCCGGCCCGCGAAGACGCCGAAGTTCTTCGAGATCAAGTCGAACCTCAGGCGCTCCCAGGTGCTCGCGCTGCGCGACGCCGGCATCACGTCGGTGCAGGCCGGCGTCGAGAGCCTCTCGGATTCCACGCTCCGCGTCATGAGGAAGGGCGTTTCCGGCGCGCAGAACCTCGCGCTCCTGAGGTGGCTCCACGAGGCGGGTCTGGAGTCTCTGTGGAACGTGCTCTACGGGTTTCCGCACGAGGAGCCCGAGAGCTATGCGGAGACGCTGCGGCTGCTCCGCGCCATTCCGCATCTCACGCCGCCTTCCGCGGTCGCGCCGATCCGCATGGACCGCTTCAGCCCGAACCACTCCGATTCCGCGGCGCACGGGTTCGCGAACGTGAGGGCGATGCCCGCCTACCGGCACGTCTTCCCGTTCGACGAAGCGGAGCGGGAGCGCGCGGCCACGTTCTTCCGCTACGACCACCCGGGCATGAGCGACGCCCTCGTCAAGGGCAACGAGCTCGCTCGCGAGGCCGCGCGCTGGCGGTCGGCGGTCGCCGAGAAGCGCGCCGGCGAGCTCTCGGTTGCGCCCCGCTTCCCGAGCGGCACCGCGCTCGTCGACACGCGCTACACGAAGACGGGCGCGAAAGGTCATGAGCGCGTGCGCCCGCTCCCGGGCACCGAGCTCGCGATGCTCCTCGCCTGCGACGCGCCGATCTCTCCGGCCCGTGCGATCACGAGAGTCGTGGAGTCCGGGGCCGGCGACGCCGGCAGCGCGGAGACCGCGCTCTCACGACCCGTCGCGGGAGACGTCCTCGCGCGGGCGGGCGTCACGCAGCTGGCTGGGCCGAAATGGGCTCCGCGGCCGCCCGACGCGTGGAGGAGGAGATGGCCGTCGGCCAACCATGCGCGCAATAACTGGCCGGTCGCGTCGAAGGCGACGCTGGCCGCCAGCGGCGCCTTGGCGTCGGCCGCCTGGGCGCCCGCATGGGGCAGCAGGAAC
>CAZXSG010000645.1:0-3534 GCA_964643185.1 uncultured Holophagales bacterium | reverse complement strand
GGCGCGTCGACGCGCTGGAGAAGAAGATCCGCGGGCAGGACAAGGAAGCGAAGGAAACGCTCGACCTGGTCAATCGCGCGCTGAAGCTGCTGCGCGACGGCAAGCCGGCGCGTTTCGTCGAGCGCAAGCCGGAAGAAGAGAAGCTGTTCCACTCGCTCGGCCTGCTGACCTCGCTGCCGGTGCTGTACGTCTGCAATGTCGAGGAGGCCGCCGCAGCAACCGGCAACGATTACTCACGCATGGTCGAGACGCGCGCCGCCGAGGAAGGCGCAGCCTGCGTCACCATCTCGGCCAAGATCGAGTCCGAGATCGCGGTGCTGCCGCGCGAGGAGCGCGAGATGTTCCTGAGCGAGATCGGTCTGAAGGAGCCGGGCCTCGACCGGCTGATCCGCGCCGGCTACAAGCTGCTGCATCTCGTCACGTTCTTCACCGCCGGCCCGAAGGAGGCGCGCGCCTGGACCGTGACGGCGGGGGCGCGCGCCACCCATCGGGCGCGACGCACTGTCCGGGCCGTCGGGCCACCGCGAGGAAGGCACGCACGCGCGGCTCGAGATCCTCGGGTCGATCTCGGAGAGGCGGCACCCGCAGCGACGCACCGTTCAACCGATAGAAGAGATCCTCGCGAAAACGCCTCTCAGCGATCTGCGCGCGAAGGTCGCGATGCGTCGCGGCGACAATTCGCACGTCGACCCGCACCGGCTTCTCGCCGCCCACGCGGCGGATCACCCCCTCCTGGATCGCACGAAGGAGGCTCACCTGCACGCGCGCCGGCAGCTCGCCGATCTCGTCGAGGAAGAGCGTCCCGCGGTGCGCGCTCTCGAAGAGCCCGGCCCGGCGCTCGCCTGCGCCGGTGAAAGCGCCCTTCTCGTGCCCGAAGAGCTCCGAGGCCAGGGTCCCGTCGTCCAGCGCGGCGACGTTCTCCGCGACGAACGGGCCGTGGGCGCGGGCGCTCGCGCGGTGAATGGCTCGTGCGACGAGCTCCTTGCCCGAGCCCGTCTCGCCCTCGACGAGGATCGGGATTTCCGTGGGAGCGATGCGCGCGATCTGCCGCACGAGGGTCTTCATCGCTGGGCTCCGGGCCACGAGCCCGCGGGAGGCGGCCGTCTCCGCCCGGAGCCTCTCGACCTCGTCCTTCAGCGCGCGGATCTCGGGAAACCCCTCGAAGTCGAGACGCACCTCGCGGACGGCCTTCGGGTGCGGCCGCGGCACGAACGCCGCGGGAATCACCTGGAGCATGCGCGCGTCCAGCAGCCCGGCCTTCACCAGGACCACCCACGTCGTCTGCATCTGCGGCGTGCCCGCCGAGAGGAGCACGTCGACGGCGCCATCCCAGGAGCGCTCGAGCACCGGACCCAGCACCTGGAAAAGCCGGGCGTGGTCGGTCGGGTCGGGAACCGTCAGCGGAACGACGTCCACGGCGGAGACGAAGGTGCGCACGTCGGTCGCGAGCTTTCGCGCCGCGCCGAGACCCGTCGCCGGACAGAGCAGGACGGCGCGGCCATAGAGATCGACGCTTTCGGGCTGCTCGAGGAGTCTCACGATCGG
Source organism: uncultured Holophagales bacterium (assembly GCA_964643185.1). Lineage (GTDB taxonomy): Bacteria > Acidobacteriota > Thermoanaerobaculia > UBA5066 > UBA5066 > JAEUQS01. The sequence goes on along the minus strand of CAZXSG010000645.1, from coordinate 1,989 downwards.
CCCGCGGTCCGAGGCGGGCCGGGTGCCGTGGTGAGCCGGGGGCGTGCCGTCGGCGCCGCGGTCCGACCAGGTGAGGAGCGTGCGCATGGTGCACTCTGCATCATACCGATGCGTTCTGCACCATCAGCTTGATGCGTTGTGCATCGATTCGGGCCCACAGGGGCTGGCACGGGGATTTCAGTAGGGATCCCATGCACGTCGTGATCGAAGAGACCGAGATCATCACCGGCCCGGGAGTCGTCATCGAGGACGCTGCGCTCGCCCAGCTCCGGCACGTCGCGGGCCTTCCGGGCTGCGTCCGGGCCGTCGGCCTGCCCGACCTGCATCCGGGCATGCACGGACCCGTGGGAGCGACCTTCGCGTTCGACGGTGTCGTGCGTCCGGCGCTCGTGGGCAGCGACGCGGGCTGCGGTGTGCGGCTGACGCCGGTGCTTCGCTCCCGATTCGCGGGCGATGCGCTCGAGCGCCGGATCCGGCAGGAAATGGACGGCCCGCCGTTCGCGAAGGACCTCGCGCGAGCGGCCTTCGAGGCGCTTCTCGCGAGCGGCCTCCGAGGGCTTGCGAACCTCGACGCGCTGCCGCCCACGCTGCAAGCCCTCGCCGCGAACGAGCCCGAAGAGGGCGCGCTGGCGAGGCCTGCCTGGCTCGAGGGGGATCTGATTCACGCGCTCGGCACGATCGGCGGCGGCAACCACTTCGCCGAGATCTCCGAGGTGCAGGGCGTCGTCGACGCGGACGCTGGCTTTGCACGGCGCGGGATCGTGATCCTCGTCCACAGCGGCTCGAGGGGCCTCGGCAAGGCGCTTGGAGACCGCTGGCGCGGCGAGGTTCTCGAGGCCCGCGATCCGCGCGTGGCGCTGTACCTCTCGGAGCTCCACGTCGCATGCCGGTTCGCGCGCGCGAACCGCTTCGTCCTCGCGTGGCGCCTCGCGTCCGCGCTGGGTGCGGCCCGCGAGGGCAGCCTCGGCGCCTCCGTCGACGTCCATCACAACACCGTCTCCGTGGAGACCCTCGACGGTCGCCCGGTTTTTCTGCATCGCAAGGGAGCCGCGCCCGCCCACGCGGGAGCGCTCACCGTAGTCCTCGGCTCCCGCGGCGCGCCGTCCTGGGTGCTCCGCGGGCTCGGCCAGGAGGAGACGCTGCGGTCCGTCGCGCACGGAGCGGGACGCCGGATCGTGCGCTCCGAGGCCGTCGCGCGACTCCGCCCGAAGTACACGCGGCGCTCGCTCGAGCGCACGGCCCTCGGCGGACGCGTGCTCTGTGAGGACACGGGCCTTCTCTACGAGGAGCACCCCGACGCGTACAAGCCCATCGACCCCGTCGTCGACGCCCTGGTGGCCCGCGGCACCGCCACCCGCGTCGCATCGCTCGTGCCGCTCTTCACCGTGAAGCTCTGAGGCCATCGTGAGAGAAGACATGCACAAGGTCCTCGTCGAGAGACCGCGCCGGGGCGGCGGACGAGAACCCGGAGAACGAAGGATCCCGTTCGAGGACCAGCCGGTCCCGGTCCCCATGCGCGAGCGGCAGCGGCGCACCAAGTGGCTCAGCGAGAACCTGAGCCCGCTCGAGCGCTACCTGCACTCCCAGGTGGGCCGGCCCTGGCGGCTCGTGTACTCCGAGATCCGCCGGAATCTCGCCCCGCGAAACGCCGTCCAGATGCACATCCTCCAGCATCTCTTCCAGTTCATCGCGACGGACGTGTGGCTCGTGGACGGTGTTCCGTGGACGTGCGCGTCGGGACGCGAGCAGCCCGTCCGCACCGGCCGGGGCCGCCTCGATCTCTACGTATGCCCGAAGAGCGGCCTGCTGAAAGTGCCGAGGCCCCGCAAGCGGTGAAACGTCGGGGACCTCTCGGGCATCTGTGATGTGAGGAAGAACACATGAAGCCCTTCACTGCCGCCGCCCTGATTTTCCTGGCCACCGCCCCGGGCTTCGCTTTCGCGGCGGACCCCGTCTACAAGAAGGACGGCCTTGCCGTCTCGGGCTACG
>CAZXSG010000644.1:0-3535 GCA_964643185.1 uncultured Holophagales bacterium | reverse complement strand
TCCTTCGCCCTGAGCCGGCGCATCGCTTCTGCGAGCGCGTCGCGCAGGGGCTTCACCTGGAAGTGGCTCTCGGAATACGTCCACGCCTCGTGGCCGTCGCGGCCGAGGAGCACCACCTTGGGAAGCGCGGCGGCGGTGGGGACGCCGTTGCCGTCGACGGGCGGGTTGTAGCGCGCGCCGAACGAGCGCGAGGGATCGCTCACGAAGCGGTGGCGGAGCGTGACGCCCTTCGTCTTCGCGAGGTCCTTCACGAACGCGTCGGTCTTCGCGTAGCCGTCGGGCGAGATCGCGATCACGGGCACGCCTTCGAGCGGCTCGCCCTGCGCCGTCGCCTTCTCGAGCTGCGTGAGCTGGTCGACGCAGTAGTAGCACCACGAGCCGCGATAGAAAACCACCACGACGGGGCTCTTGCCGCGGTACTCCGCGAGCGTGACCGGCTTTCCCTCGCGATCGGGCAGGTTCACGTCGAATCCGGGCGGTCCGGTAGGACCGCTTTGGGATCCCGGAACGGGATACCCGGGAGCGGGCGGGGCGAGCAGGATCAGGGCGAGCAGGAACGCATGCATCTTCGGGTGAGGACGATTCTGCCCCCGCTCGCGGTTACGGGGGGGGTACATTAGGCCCATGAGGAGCACGCGATCCCTCACGCTCGTCGCTCTCGTGGCCGCGATGGCTCTCACCATCGGCTGCGCTTCGGCGCCGCCGCGGTCGTTCACGGTCCCGGTCTCGGGCTACGGCGCCGTCTTCGACGCCACGCTCGCGAAGGCCAGGAGCCTCGGGTTCGTCGAGCTCGAGGTCGACAAGTCGAAGAGGATCTTCTTCATCGAGAAGATCTGCGGTTGCAGCAAGCTACGCATGGACGCTGCCGAGGAAACCCCCGGCACGCTCACGCTCTCGTTCTCGGGGGCGGGACTCTTCGGCGCGTTCCATTCCCAGGCCGACGAGATCCGCCACGAGGCGGCCCGCGTGGCCTCGGTGTCGTCGGCGGTCCACTGACGTGCAGCCGGGGCTCGTCCTCACCGACCTCGACCACACGCTCCTCGAGGCCGATGGAAGCCTGTCCCCGGAGGCCCGGGGCGCGCTCGACGTCCTCGCGGCCCGGGGCATTCCCGTCGTTCCGCTGACGAGCAAAACGGAGTCCGAGGTGCGCGCTTTCCTCGGCGCGCAAGGGCTCGCGTACGGCGTCTTCGAGAACGGCGCCGGGCTGATCACGCCTGAGGGCCTCGAGATCTCGAAGGCGGCGCTTCCGGCCGCGAGCCTCGGCACGGCGCTCGCAGCGGCCGCATCGGACGCGCGCGTGCGGGTGAAGACCCTCCGGTGCTCACTCGTCGGCTGGGCTCACGTCTCTCACGGGCCTCCGGGGCGCCAATCTCGGGAGCGCCCGTGCCCGGCTATGCGGCGTCCCGTTTCTCGTCGAGGAGGGCGGCGCCGATGCGCTCGTGGCCGCTCTCTCTTCGAGCGGAGTAAAGACGACACGCGGAGGGCGTTTTTTTCACGCCTCGGGGAATCACGACAAGGCAGACTTCGTTTCGAGCCTGAGAGCGCGCTTCGTCGATGCCCCGGGAGGTGCGAGAGGGGGTGAGAGTGCAGGTTTCGGAGACGCCCCGAACGACGCGGCATTCCTCTTGCGAGTCGATCGTCCCGTGATCATTCCGAGGGCCAACGGCCCAGATCCCGAGCTGCAAAGCCTCCTTCGAACGCGCGACGTCGTCGTCGCACCGTGGCCCGCCGGTCGCGGCTTCGCTGCCGTGCTCGAGGAGCTCCTCTCGTGAGGGGGCCGCACCTTCTCCCCGAGGTGAGCGCGCGCCTCGCGCGGATCGGAAAGGCCGACATCCTCGTGGGCATCCCGTCGTTCAACAACGAGCGGACCATCGGCCATGTCGTGCGCGCCGTTGTCGCGGGGCTCGCCCGGCACTACCCGGACGCCAAGGCCGTGCTCGTGAACAGCGACGGCGGCTCGACCGACAGGACCCGCGAGATCGTGGAGCGCATCGAGGTGGGCAGCCTCGCCGAGATCCTCGTGGACGCGATTCCGCCGTCTCTCGCCGAGCGCATCGTGACGCCCTACGTGGGTCTGCCCGGCAAGGGCAGCGCGTTCCGCACCATCTTCCGCATCGCCGAGGAGCTGGACGTCACGGCCTGCTGCGTCGTGGACAGCGACCTTCGGAGCATCACGCCCGAGTGGATCGACCTTCTCCTCACGCCCATCCTCAAGCACGGGCAGGAGTTCGTGTGCCCGCTCTACGCGCGGCACCGCTACGACGGCACCATCACGAACACCATCGTCTTCCCGCTCACGCGGGCGCTCTACGGCAAGACGATCCGCCAGCCCATCGGCGGGGACTTCGGCTTCTCCGGCGATCTCGCCTCGCGCTTCCTCGAGTACGACGGCTGGGAGGGACCGGTCGCGCGCTTCGGCATCGACATCTTCATGTCGTCGACGGCGCTCGCCGAGGGGCGCAAGGTGGCGCAGGCGTTCCTTGGAGCGAAGCTGCACGACCCGAAGGATCCCGGCGGCGACCTGCAGCCGATGATGATCCAGGTGGTCTCGACGCTCTTCGAGATCATGGCGCGCCGCGAGGACGCCTGGTGGGACGTCACCGGCGCGGCCGCGGTGCCGCTCTTCGGCTTCCCGCACGCCGTGGGGCTCGACGCGGTGCCGGTGAAGCTCGACGGGCTGCTCCGCATCTTTCACCAGGCCGCCGAAGATCTGCCCCCCGTATGGGAGTCTTTCCTCTCGGCGGATTCGATCGAGGCCATCCACACGGCCGCGGCCGCATCGCCCGTGAACCTCACCGACGAGAGCTGGGTCCGCATCGTGTACGAGACCGCGGCGGCCTTCCGGCATCGCAGGCTCGCGCCCGAGGTGCTGATCCGTTCGCTCGTCCCGCTGTATCTCGGAAAAGTGGCGACTTTCGTGTCCGGGACGCGCGAAATGACCGACGATGAGGCGGAAGCGCGTTGGCACGCTCTCGCCGCGACCTACGAGCGCGAAAAGGGTCTGCTGCGCGCGCTCTGGGCGCCCGGAAGGAGGCAACCGTGATTCAGAAGCTCGGCTCGGAAATCGGCATCGCCCTGGAGCGCCTCCTCGAGGCCTTTCTCGCGGTCATTCCCGCGCTCCTCGTGCTGTTCGTCGCCCTCGCGCTCGGCGCGGCCTTCGGTCTCCTTCTCCGAACGCTTCTCCGTGTGCTCCTCCGCCTGAGCGGCCGCAGCCCCGAGCCTGCCATCACCGCGAAGGGCCCGGCCGGGATCCTGCGCGCGGCGGGTCTGCCTTCGAACGTCGACAGGCTCGCGGGCAGCATCTCGTTCTGGGCGGCGGTGGTCGTGTCTCTCGTCGTGGGCATCAACGCGCTCCAGCCCTCGGCGCTGCGCGACGCGCTCTCGGGCCTCGTGACGCTCCTGCCGCAGATCCTCATCGCGACGCTGCTCTTCGTGGCGGGCCTCGGCCTCGCCGCGCTCGCCCGAAGGTCCGTTCTCCTCGCGGCCGTGAACGCCGGCCTCCCCTGGGCCCGCGCCGGCGCGCGTGCCGTACACG
>CAZXSG010000643.1:0-3537 GCA_964643185.1 uncultured Holophagales bacterium | reverse complement strand
CAAGATCCTGAAGCCGCGCGTGCTCGAGCTGCCTCGCCTGGGCTGCATCAATGTGCATGGCTCGCTCCTGCCGCGCTTCCGGGGTGCGTCGCCCGTGCAGGCCGCGCTCCTCGCGGGGGATTCCGAAACCGGCGTGTCGATCATGAAGATGGACGTGGGCATGGACACGGGCGGCGTCTACGCGACGGAGGCGACGCCGATCGGAGAGCGCGAGACCGCGGGCGAGCTGTCGGCCCGGCTCGCGGCGATCGGCGCGGCGCTTCTCGTGACGACGCTGCCGGGCATCGCGAGCGGCGCGCTCGAGCCCGCGCCCCAGGCGTCCGAGGGCGCCACCCTCTGTCCCAAGATCCGGCGCGAGGACGGGCACGCGACGTTCCGCGAGCCCGCGGAGCTCCTCGTAAGAAAGGCGCGCGCCTACGACCCGTGGCCCGGCCTCTTCACGTTCCGCGCCGGCGTTCGCGTGAAGCTGCTCGATCTCACCGTGGCTGCGGTCGATGGCCCTCCCGGTACCGTGACGGAAGCGGGGGAGCGCGTCGTCGTCGCCTGTGGGAACGGTTCCGTGGCCGTCTCGGCGCTCCAATCCGAAGGGAAGCGCTCGCTCGCTGCCGCCGAGTTCGTGAGAGGCGAGCGCGTCGTGGCGGGCGAGGTTTGGGCATGAAGCCCGTGAAGCACTCCGCAGTTCCACCGTCACCGTCACCGTCGCCGCCGCACACGACGCGGGACGTGCGGCGCTCGGCGATCGGCATCCTCGTGCGGGTGGAGCGCGACGGCGCTCACGCCGCCAAGCTCCTCGACGACAAGGGCGACCGGTTCGACCCGCGCGACCGGGATCTCCTGCGCGCGCTCGTGAAGAAAACGCTGCGCGCCGCGCTGCGTCTCGACCACGTGCTCGCGCGCCACATGACGCGGCAGATGGGAGCGCTCGACGCGCCCGTCCGAGCTGCGCTGCGGCTCGGCGCCGCGCAGCTCCTCCTCTTCGACCGCATTCCCGTGCACGCGGCCGTCGGGGAAACGGTGGAGGCGGTCAAGGCGATCGCGCCGCGCGCGGCGCCTCTCGTGAACGCCATCCTGCGCAGCGTGGCCACGAAGGAGAAGGCGCCCGGCGCCGTTCACGTTCCCCGCGACACGCCGCTCGCGACGCGCCTGGGTCTTCTGTACGGACATCCGGCCTGGCTCGTCGAGAGGTGGCTGCGCGATCTCGGCGAGGAGGCGACCCGCGGCGCTCTCGGGTCGAACGACGACGACACCCCCATCGACCTCCTGCTCGACCCCTCCGTGGGAACGCCCGAGGAAATCACGGCGGCGCTCGCGGCCGACGGAGTCGTCGTGAGACGGCACCCGCTGGCGAAGCTGGCCGCGACGGTGGTGGAGGGTGACGCCGCGCGCCACCCGCTCGTGCAGACGTCGCGGCTTCCGGTGATCGACTCCGCCGCGCAGGCCATGGCGGAAGCGCTGCCGCCGTCGGCGATCGCCCTCGATCTCTGTGCGGCTCCCGGCGGCAAGACGCGCACGCTGCTCGCGCTCGGCGGCGCCGGCCGCGTCATCGCGCTCGAGAAGCAGCCCGCGCGCGCCTCGCGGCTCGCGAAGTCTCTCGCGCGCGGCGAGAGGTCGAAGAGCGTGCTCGTCGTCGTGGCCGACGCGGGCGAGCCGCCCCTGCGGAAGAGCGCGTTCGAGTCGATCCTCCTCGACGCGCCGTGCTCGGGCACGGGCACGCTCCGTAAGAACCCGGAGATCCGGATGCGACTGAAAGAGGCGGATCTCGCGGGCTTTGCCGCCGTGCAGCGGCGGCTCCTCACGGCCGCGCTGTCGCTCCTCTCGCCAGGCGGAACGCTCGTCTATGTGACGTGCTCCCTGGAGCCCGAGGAGAACGAAGGCGTCGTCGACGCGGTGCTCGCCGAACTCGGGGATGAAGGTGGCGTCGAACGCGCCGATGCAGGTGTGCCGACACTCACGCCCTACACGCGAGCCTCGGGTCTCGTGCGTGTGCCACCCGGTGAAACGAACGACGGCTTCTCTCTCATCACACTTCGAAAACGGCGTCAACCCGCGTCGGCAAAGGCCTGAAGCGACATTGGGCGTTGACAAGCGGGAAACGCGAGCCTAGATTCAACGGCGATTCGCACGGTGATCCAAATCGAGACAATTCAAAGAAACTACTGAGGAGGTTCGTCACATGGCGGGTAAGGCGGAACTTGTAGAAGCGATTGCGAACGATGCCGGGGTTGCCAAGAAGGATGCGGGCGCGGCACTCGAAGCAGTCATCGATTTCATCCAGGCCAATCTGAAGAAGGGCGAGCGTGTTGCGATCCCCGGGCTCGGCGTCTTCAGCGTCTCGGATCGGAAGGCCCGTACGGGCATCAATCCGCAGACGAAGGCCAAGATCAAGATCGCGGCCTCGAAGGTCGCGAAGTTCAAGGCGGGCAAGGACCTCAAGGATCTTCTGAACAAGAAGAAGAAGTAGGTCCGCTCCGGTCCTCCGGACCGGTAGCCCACGCGCACGCCCCGGCAACGCCGGGGCGTCGTCGTCTGTAGTGAGCTGGGGGCACCATGGCCGGTGCCCCCAGACCCCCTCCGAGCCAATCGCTGAATCAGTCCGGGTCCGTGAGGACAGCGATCCCCCCGTATCATCCCGGCCCAGTGATTCCGCTGCGCGACACGATCCCGACGCGGACGACTCCGTTCTTCACGCATCTGTTCCTGGCCGCCAACATCGCGGCCTTTCTCGTCCAGGCGGTCTCGGAGGTCGCGTTCACGGAGCACTTCGCGTTCGTGCCGGCGCGCTTCTTCGACCCCATGGCTTTCGGTTCCACCACGGGCACAGAGGTCCTCACGCTGTTCTCGTCGATGTTCCTGCACGGGGGGCTCCTGCACCTCGGCGGCAACATGCTCTATCTGTGGATCTTCGGAGACAACGTCGAGGAGGCTTTCGGGCACGGGCGCTTCGTGGTCGTCTACCTGGCGTCGGGTCTCGCGGCCACGGCCCTCCAGACGCTGTTCGATCCGGGCTCCGTCGTACCCCACGTGGGGGCCTCGGGCGCCATCGCGGGGATCCTCGGCGCGTACCTCGTGTTCTTTCCGCACGGCCGCGTGCTCACGCTCGTGCCCCTCTTCGTGTTCTTCCCGCTCGTCGAGGTGCCGGCGTTCCTGTATCTGATCTTCTGGTTCGGAATGCAGTTCCTCAGCGGATCGGCAGCGCTCTTCTCGAGTGCCTCCGGCGGCGGGGGAGTTGCCTGGTGGGCCCACGTGGGCGGGTTCGTGGCCGGGGTGGCGTTCGCGTTCGCATGGAAACCGCGCCCCGGCTCCGGGGCGGTTTCGAGATGGAGGGTGTGAGATGGCGCTCGTCGTAGCGCGCGGCGGCCCGCGCGTCGCGGCCGCAGGCGGAACGGTCCTCGCGTGGTCGATCTACGAGCTCGGTGCGACGAGCTTCGCGATGAACATCCTGTCGCTTCATCTGCCGCTCGACATCGCGAGCCGCGTGCCCCGCGGCAACGAGAAGTTCTCGGTGGCGTTCAGCCTGTCGATGCTCGTCGTGGCGCT
>CAZXSG010000642.1:0-3553 GCA_964643185.1 uncultured Holophagales bacterium | reverse complement strand
ACGTCCTCGGCCGCTTCCTCAACATGAAGGTCGAGCTCTACAACTTCGTCTCGGCGCTCAACTGTGTCCTCGCGCAGCGTCTCGTGCGAAAGATCTGTCCCCACTTCAAGGTCGAGATGGTGCCCACCGACCAGCTCCTCGAGGAGTCGGCCCTCACGCGGGAGCAGGTGAGGGGCATGACGTTCTGGGAAGGCCGCGGCTGCATCGAATGCAACGGCGCGGGCTTCTACGGCCGCATGGCGATCACGGAGCTCCTGGACCTCTCCGACAACATCCGAACGCTCATCCTCGACAGACGCCCCGCCCCGGAGATCAAGAAGGCCGCCAAGGAGGAAGGCATGGCTTTCCTGCGCGAGTCGGCCCTCAAGAAGGTCTTTCTCGGCGAGACGACCCTGCGCGAGATCAACAAGGTGACCTTTGTCGACTGATCTGAAGTCCGCGTTCCTCGGAAAGCTCGAGACGCCCGGATTCCTGAGGAAGGCCCGCCCTCCGCACGTCTTCGTGCTGGAGAGAGAGCGCCTGTCCTATGCGGGAGCCCGGGGCCGCTCGAAGAAGGGCGACCCCGTCGTCTTCTCCTCGCGGCCCCTTCCTCCGGGGACGTTCCGGAGCGGCGCGGGGGGCGCGCCTGTGGCGGGCGAAGGGCTCGCGAAGGCGATCGCGGCTCTCAAGGAAAGCAACGGGCTGAGGTCCCACTCGGCGACTCTGATCGTGCCCGACGATTTCGTGAAGGCGATCGCGCTCGACGTCCCCGAGCTGCCGGCCAAGGCCAGCGAAACCGAGGAGATGGTCCGCTGGAAGGTCGGGAAGGCGTTCGGCGAGGGGACGCACGACCTCCGCATCTCCTGGCAGGTCGCGGCGCCCGGGCCCGCCGGAAACCGCATCCTCGCGATCGCGGTCTCCGAGGAGGCCGTCGCGTCCTGGGAGAATCCGTTCCACGCCGCCGGCATCCGCATCGGTGCCCTCGAGAGCGCGACCCTCGCGATCTCGACCCTGGCGCGAGGCCTCGTGGGTCCCGACGGCTTCGTCGTCTGGGCAGGCGGTGACACGGCCACCACTCTGTTCTTCAAGGAGGGCGTCATTCGCTTTCTCAGGACGCGTCCCTTCGCAGACGACATCGAGGCGCTGCAGGAGATCCGGCTCTCGGCCTCGTTCGTCGACGGGCCCGGTGGCCCGGACGTGCCCCTCGATCTCGCCGCCGTTTGCGCCGCGGGGCCGGCCGCATCTCCCGTCGTGAGAGCCCTTCGCGCTTTCCGCGCCGAGGCGGGCGCCGCGGACCCCGTCGAGCTGTCGCGGGCGAAGGTCCTCTCCGGAATGAAGGTCGAAGGGGACGCGGACGATCCCGCGTTCCTCCTGGCGGCGGGCGCGCTTTCGGCGATGGAGTAGCGAGCGATGTCTCAGCAGCGCCTCAACCTCGCCCGAAGGCCCTTCGTCGACACCCGGCCCGCGAACGCTCTCGTGGGCTTCTTCCTCATCGCCACCCTGACCCTCACCTACTTCTCGATGCGCACCGTCACGCGGTACTTCGACGATTCGGAGAAGACCCGCCTCGAGATCGCCGGGCTCAGGGCCGAGATCGAGACGCTCGAGAAGAAGAAGCTCTCGGGCGAGGCCACGCTCGCGCGGTTCGACTTCGGCGCCCTCGGCGCCACGGTGGACGAAGCGAACATGATCCTGAAGCAGCGGGCGTTCTCCTGGACGCGCTTCCTGACGCGCCTCGAGAGGGTCCTGCCGGGGGAGGTCCGCGTGGCCTCGATCCGGCTGTCGCGCGGAAAGACCGCGAAATCGGAGGGCGATTCCCGCAAGTTCGCCCAAGGGGCGCTCTTCGACGAGGGTGTCGAGATCGCGCTCGACCTCGTGGCGCGGGATACCGATGCCGTTCCCAAGCTCGTACGGGCCTTCTACGCCTCGGAGTTCTTCGACGTCCCCCGCCCTCAGAGCGAGGACGGAACCGACCCCGCCGGGAAGCGCATCGTGATGAACGTGACCTACCTGGACGCGGGAAAGAAGAAGCCATGACGCACGCGAACCCGTTCCGCGCACGGCTTCCGCTCCTCGCGCTCCTCCTTCTCGCCATCGCCGCCAACGCCGGCGTCCTGGTGTCGTACAACGCGTTCTACGACTCGCGCGTCCGCGCGCTCATGGAAACCCGCGATGAGCTCCTCAAGCGGCGCGACGAGGCCGCGGCCGCGGCCGGGAAGGTGGTCGAGGCCGAGAAGCGTCTCGTGGCGCTCCGGGATGGCCTCGCGACGTTTCACGACGACCTCCTCGGCCTCCGGCGCGAGAGGCTGGCACCGCTCATCGAGGACGTGTACGCCATCACCCAGAAGGCGGGCGTCCGCCCGGCGACCCTGTCGTACGGGGAAAGCGGTACCGACGGTGGAATCCAGAGCCTCGGGCTCTCGTTCAGCGTGAACGCCTCCTACCCGGTCGTGAAGGGTGTTCTCGCCGCGTTCGAGAAGAACCCTCAGTTCCTGATCCTCGACGGCGTGAGCGTCTCGGCCAACCAGGAGCAGCCCGACCTCCTGAACGTGAGCCTCTCCGTGAACCACTACTGCCGCGACGAGAAGATGAACCCGGCTCTTCGAAAAACGGGAGCCCGCACGAGCCGCGGACCGCGGACCGCTTCGTCGTCCGCCGCGCGAAAGCCCGTGAGCACACGGTCTTCGGGGGCACCCCAGTGACGCCCGAGAGGAAGCGCCTCGGGCTGCTCCTCGCGGCCCTCGCGGGCGCCGCCGCCTGGTCGTTCTGGCCTCGCGAGGAGGGCCCCGTGCCGAACGCCGGAAATGCCGGCCCTCAGCGCCGCGGCAAGGCCGTCGCGCCCCTCAGCTACGACGAGATCCCCGACCCGCCGAGGGATCCGGCCGCCGAGCTCGCGGGCATCGCCAAGGTGAACCGTAACGTGTTCGCGTTCTTCGTGCCGACGCCCACGATGCCGCCCATTCCCACGCCCACCAAGACGCCGATCCCCGGCGAGCGCGAGCGGGGCTTCATCGGGCCGTCGCATCCCACGCCCACGCCCACGAACACCCCGATCGTTCCCCCGGCCATTCCGTATACCGTCGTGGCCGTGTTCGGGCCGAAGGAGAAACCCATCGTGGCGTTCGAAGAAGGTGGCCGGATCATCAACGCCCGCGAGGGCGACGTTCTGGACGGCAAGTTCATTCTGCTCAAGATCAACCAGGAGTCCGTGGACTGGGGCTTCAAGGACCTGCCGCGCGAGATCACGCGCCGCATGCCGCTCGGGACCAGCGTTTCGCGATGAGGAACCTTTCGATGACCATGGCCATTGTCCGATCCGATCGACTTTCCGGGACCCTCACGCGTTCCGGCCCGCGCCTGCCGGTTCTCTGTCTCGTGGGTGCCGCGTTCCTCGTCACCGGTTGCGCATCGACCCGGTCGTTCCGGGAGGCCCAGCAGCACGAGGCCCGGGAGCATTGGGATCTCGCGGTCCTCAGCTACGAGAAGGCCCTCAGCTCGGAGCCCGAGAACGCTCATTACAAAATCGCGCTCCGCCAGGCCAAGATGAAGGCCGCCCAGGCCCAGTTCGACGACC
>CAZXSG010000641.1:0-3555 GCA_964643185.1 uncultured Holophagales bacterium | reverse complement strand
TTGCCCACGAACACCCAGACGTTCCCCTTGCGAAGACCCAGCACGAGCGCCCCGAAGCCCGTGCGCGAGCCCTCGGGCTCCGTATAGCCCACGACGGCGAAGTCGTCGGTGTGCTCGAGGCGGATCTTGAGCCACGAGGCCGAGCGGCCGGCCCGGTAGGGCGCGTCCTTCTTCTTGGCCATGATTCCTTCGAGCCGCATCCGCGCGACGCCGTCGAAGAACGCGACGCCCTGGGTGTCGATGTGGTCCAGATAGCGCACGGACCCGGCCCTGGGCAGGAGCCTCTCGAGGAGCCCCTTGCGCACCGTGAGCGGCAGGGGCCGCACGTCGAAATCCTCGAAGCCGAGGAGATCGAACGCGTAGTACGTCGCGGGCGCGACGGCCGCGGCGCGCGCGAGATCGGCCGGGCGCGAGAGGAGCGCGCGTTTTTGGAGCGCGTTGAAGCTGGGCTTGCCCGACGTGTCGGGCACGACGACCTCGCCGTCCAGAACGAGATGTCCGAACGGCAGGGACGCGATCGTGCGGAGAACCTCGGGGAACGCCGGTGTCTCGCTGCCCCGGCGGAGGAGGAGGCGCGCTCCCCCGCCCGTGTGTTTCTCGGCGAGCAGGCGATAGCCGTCGTACTTCAGCTCGAAGAGGTGCTCGGCGGAGTCGAAGGGCGCGGTCCGCGGCTCGGCGAGCATGAGTCCCACCGAGCCCGCGTCCACGTTCCTGCGGGGCGCGCGAAGCCTTTCGAGCGCGGCGCGCACCTCGCCGGCACGACCCGCCGCCCCACCGGCGTGCAGCTCCTCGAGGGAGAGCCCGGAGAGCACCGACTCCTCGGAGTAGGGCCGATCCTTTCCCGAGAACCCGTCGGGCCGCTTCAGGAGGAGCCACTCGCGCGGATTGCCGCTGGTGCGGAAGAGATGCCACTTACCGCGCAGCTTGTGTCCGCGCAGCGTGAAGTCGAGCTTTCCGCTCTCGACCCCTTCCCGCGGATCGCCGTCGGGAAGGAAGAGCCCGCGGTCCCACAGGATCATCGGGCCCGCGCCGTACTGTCCCTTCGGGATCACCCCTTCGAACTCGGCGTACTCGATGGGGTGGTCCTCGGTCTGCATCGCGAAGCGCTTCTCGGACGTGTCGTTGGACGGACCCTTGGGAACGGCCCAGGACTTGAGCACGCCGTCGATCTCGAGGCGGAGGTCGTAGTGCAGGTGGGTCGCGTCGTGCTTCTGAACGACGAACAGCCGGACCCCGCCTGAGGCGCGCGCCTCTCCGGCCGGCTCGTTTCCGAATGGTTCGGGCGTCTTTCCGGCCGAGCGCTTCTCGCGATAGGTCCGGAGCAGATCGGCGCTCGGGGGCGCCTTCGTCCTGGGACCTTGTGCCGGCACGACGCGTATGATAGGCGGATGGCAGCACGCTCGATCGGAACCGCTTACGTCTCCTTCGGCCTCGTCTCCATTCCCGTGAAGCTCTACTCCACGGGTGAGGCGTCGTCGGGGGTCGGTTTCAACCTCCTGCACGGCAAGTGCGGGTCGAAGCTGAAGCAGCAGTACATCTGCCCCAAGGACGGGGACGTCGTGCCGCGCGACCAGATGATCAAGGGCTACGAGTTCGCGAAGGATCAGTACGTCACGTTCACCGAGGACGAGCTCAAGGCGTTCGCCGAGAAAGCCTCCAAGACCATCGAGATCGTGGAGTTCGTGCCCGCCTCGAAGGTCGACCCCCTCTACTTCGACGGGGCGTACTTCCTGGGCCCCGACACGGGTGGCGAGAAGCCGAACTGCCTCCTCGGCGAGGCCACGCAGAAGACGGAACGCACCACGCTCGCGAAGTGGGCCACCCGCGGAAAGCACTACATCGCCATCGTGCGCGCCATTGACCACGGGCTCGTGCTCCCTGTGCTCCACGACCCCAGCGAGGTACGCAGCACCGACGAGGTTCCCATTCCCGACGCCGAGCTCAAGGAAGCCGAGCTGAACCTCGGCGTGATGCTCATCGAGCAGATCGCCTCGGACACGTTCAATCCCGAGAAATACGAGGACAGCGTGAAGAAGCGCGTCCTCGCGGCCATCGATCGCAAGGTCCAGGGACAGGAAGTCATCGACGCCGAGCCCGATGCGCCGAAGGCCCAGATCATCGATCTCATGGAGGCTCTCAAGGCGAGCCTCGCGGCGGCCGGCCCCAGGGCCGTGGCACCCTCTCCGTCGGAGCCTTCGCCCGCGACCGTCACGGCTATGGAAGACCACAAGGAGCCCAAGGCGACGAGGCCCCGGCGCGCGGCCAAGGGCTGACGAGGCACCCATCACGTACACCGTTCTCGAGGCCGCGCGGCTCGCCGGAGTGGAACCCGCAGAGGTGCGCTCGTTCCTTCGGAAGGGGCTCCTCTCGGAGGAACGCCTGGGCTTCGCCGAGGTCTCGCTCCTGAGGACGGCCCGGACGCTCCTCGAGGACCTGCCCCGCGTTCGTGTCGAGCGGGCGCTTCACCTCCTGTCGAAACGCTTTCCGGAACGGGCCCTCTCGTCGCTGCGGCTCGGCACCTCCGGCCGGCGCGTCGTGGTGCGGGACGGGGCCGCCACCTGGGACGCCGAGACCGGCCAGGCGCTCCTCCCGTTCGAGGTAGCCGGGGCACCCGCTCCGTCCGCGCCCATCGCCTTCGCCTCCGCTGACGCCGCCGCTGCAGAAGAGCCGGCCCTTCCCCTCGACGCCGATGCCCTCGTCGCGCGGGGCGCGGCGCTGGAAGCCGAGGGCAGAAATCGCGAGGCCCTCGACGCCTACGAGGCGGCCGCTCTTTCCGATCCCGGTTGGTCAGATCCTCACGTCGAGGCCGCGAGGCTCGCGGAAACCCTCGGAGACAAGGCGACGGCGATACGGCACCTCAAGGAAGTGCGTCGGCTGCGATAGCATTCCCGCCTTTGGAGGAGTCGTGCCCGCTCACAAGCAAGGCGAGAGTGCCACCAGCCCCATCCTTTCGCCCCGCTCGACGGGCGAGCTCCTCGACATGATGCTCATGCTCCGCCGCTTCGAGGACTCCCTCATCGACGAGATCATGGATCTCGAAGAGGGGATGAGCCGCGGCGCGAAGGAAAAGCGCCTCTCCATCGCCAAGGGCGTGAGGGCCGGCCTCGAGTGGGCCCTCGGCATGGCCGACAAAGAGATCGATCAGCATATTGTGGGGCCCGAATGGGAAGAGTGGTGTCGCAGCTACAAATCGATGAGCGCGGGGAAGAAGCCCGCGTGACAAGAACGCGCAGGTTCTTCTTGACGGCCCTCGTGGCCGCGGCGCTCCCCTTCCCGCTCGAGGCCCAGCTCAACGCGACGCTCCGCGGCATCGTCGTCGACGCCATGACCGGCGCGCCCATGAAGGGCGTGACGGTCCAGCTCGAGCCCAAGGGGCCGAACACGACGACGGACGCGGGCGGCCACTTCTCGTTCAAGGTCAAGGCCGGGACGTTTCAGATCGTGGCCACGATGAAGGGCTATGGCGTCGACAAGAGCAACGTCCAGGTTGCCGCGGGCGCAGCGAAAGACGTCGCGATCGCGCTCGTGAAGAAGTGACGGATACCGCCGCCAAGG
>CAZXSG010000640.1:0-3558 GCA_964643185.1 uncultured Holophagales bacterium | reverse complement strand
GAAGCGTTCCGCGAACGCCGGATAGCGGGCCGTGAGGCGCTCGACGTCCTCGGGCGTCAGTGGCCGTGGCCCCACGAGGCTCATGTCGCCGAGGACCACGTTGAGGAGCTGCGGCAGCTCGTCGAGCCCGCGGGGACGCAGCCACGCGCCCGATCGCGTGATGCGCCGCTCCCGCGGGTCGCTGTCGGTCGTCATCGTGCGCAGCTTGAGAACGCGAAAGGGGCGTCGACAGCGCCCCACCCGCGCCCGCGTGAAGATGACCCGACGGCCGTCGGTGACGAGCACCGCCAACGCCAGGAGCGCGAGGACGCGGACGAAGCAGGGCGTGACGCGGGCCCCGGGGACGCGGTCGACGGCCCGCGCCATGCCGACAAGATGCCGGCGTCACACAACGCCACGGCAGCGGATCGGCCCGGCGGCTCCGGCGAGCCCCCGAACGGTCGCGGACGGCGCTCGAAAGGACGCGACGCCGGTGCCGCTCTCTAACGCACCTGGAACACGGCCTCGACCTCGACCGCGACGCCATACGGCAGCCCCGCGACACCCACCGCGATACGCGTATGCCGCCCCGCGTCCCCGAAGATCTCGACGAAGAGATCCGACGCTCCGTTCATCACCTGGGAGTGCCCGGTGAAGTCGGGCGTCGCGTTCACGTAGCCGGAAACGCGGACACACTGCACACAGTGATCCAGGTTGCCGTCGAGCGCGTTGCGGAGGTGCGCCACGAGGTTGAGGGCGCAGAGGCGCGCGGCCGCTGCCCCCTCGGTGACATCGAACTCGCGCCCCAGCTTGCCGATGAACTTCCGCTCGCCATTCCACTGGGAGAGTTGCCCCGTCACGTACACGAGGTCGCCGACGCGGAGCGTGGGCAGGTAGTTGGCACCCGGCGCCGAGGCGTTGGGCAGCTCGATACCGAGCTCTTTCAGGCGATCTTCGATGACCATCGATTCCTCCGAGTACGGACGTTTCAACGCGTCCCGATTCGACGATATCAAGGGCGACGGCCGTCCATGACGCGCGCGAGCCGCGCGACTCCGGCGTCGATGCGCTCGGACGCGATCGCGCCGTACCCGAAGGCGAGCGCTCCCCGCGCCGGTCCCAGAAAGTAGGGCCGAAGCGGCTGTACGCCGACGCCGGCCCCGAAGGCGGCCCGGGCGGGCGCGCGATCGGACCTCCTCGAATCCGCGAGGAGCACCGTGAGGTGGAGACCCGCGGCCGACGGCACGACGGTGAGCGCGCCCGCCAGCCGGCGCTCCAGCGCGTTCAGGAGGATCTCGCGCCGTTCCCGGTAGACGCGGAGCGTGCGGCGCACGTGCCTCGCGAAGAGCCCCTCGTCGAGTAACCGTGCGAGGGCGGACTGCGCGTCCCGCGGGCCTGCGCCATCGGCGATGGCCTTCGCGGCGACCAGGGTCGCTCGGAGCGACGCCGGCGCGACGAGGAAGCCCAGGCGCAGCGCGGGCAGGAGCGTCTTGGAGAACGTGCCCACGTAGATCACGCGGCCGTGAGGATCGAGGCACTGGAGCGGCTCGAGCGGGCGGCCGTCGAACCGGAACTCGCTGTCGTAGTCGTCCTCGACGATGGCGGCCCCAGCCCGCGCGGCCCAGTCGAGGAGCGCACGGCGCCGCGCGAGGGACATGGCCGACCCGAGCGGGAACTGGTGCGACGGCGTGACGCAGACGACGCGCACGCCCGCGGGAATCGCATCGACGACGAGCCCCTCGGCGTCCACGGGGACGGGCACGATCCGAGCGCCCTGCGCCTCGAACGCCCGTCGCGCCGGCGGATAGCCCGGATCCTCCACGGCGACGGGCGTCCCCGCATCCACGAGCACCCGCGCGACGAGGTCGAACGCCTGCTGGGCTCCGCTCGTGACGAGGACGTCCTCGGCGCCGGCGACGACGGAACGCGCGAGGCCGATGTGCCGCGCGATGGCGGCGCGCAGCTCCGGCAGCCCGTCCGGCGCGTCGTAGGTCGCGGCGCCCGATCTCACGCTGCGCCTCTGAGCGCTTGCGAGGAGCCGCCGCCAGAGCGCCGCCGGGAAGAGCCCGGCGTCGGGCACACCGATCTCGAAGGCGAAGGCGTTCGCCCCTCTGGGCATCGGGGAGGACGGTTCGTCCCGCAAGGCCCTCCAGAGAACGCGGGGAGCCAGCGCGGCCGCGTCGGGCGCACGCCGCGGCCTGGAAGGAGCCGCCGCGGAAACAGGCACGCCTGGGACGAATGTCCCGGCCCCCGCCCGACCGGATGCGAACCCCTCGGAGACGAGGCGCCGGTAGGCGCCGGTGACCGTGTTGCGCGAGACCGCGAGGCGCCCGGCCAGCGTTCGGGAGGGAGGCAGCGCCTCGCCCGCGCGAAGGCGACCGTCGAGGATCGCCTCGCGAAGCTGCCGGTACACCTCGCCGGCGAGGTTCGCGCCCGGCTTCAAGGTCACATGGACGTCCATGGGACAGGATCAATTGGACCCACGAGCTTTGTCAATATTGGATCTTTCAAAGGTCCAATCCGGGTCCATCTTCGAGGGCATGAACAACACGACGCACGAACCCCTCCCGGCCGGCCTCGTCGACGCCACGTCTCTCCCGTGGCAGCCCATCTTTCCGGGCTTCACTCTGCAGGCCCTTCGCGCAACCCAGGACGGCGACGCCCGCGCGCTCATCCTGAAGCTCGAGCCGGGCACGCTCATCCCGCGGCACCGGCACACCGGCGACGTGCACGCGTACAACCTCTCGGGCCAGCGCCTGCTCATCGAGACGAACGAGATCGTCGGACCCGGCGGCTACGTGTACGAGCCTGCCGGCAACGTCGACAGCTGGAGGGCGGTGGGCGACGAACCCTGCGTCGTCTTCGTGGTCGCGCACGGTGCGGTGGAGTACCTGGACGACGAGGGCGGCGTGCTCCGCCGCTCGACCACCGGCACGACGGGCGACGCCTATAGAACGTTCTGCGAGGCCACCCGCTAGAGCGTGGCACGCCGATTGCCCTTCCGGGGGCATGAGAATCCGTTTCAAAGTTCTGACAGCTGTCTTCGCAACGACCCTCCTGGGGGGAGCCGTTCCCGCCAACGCCCAGGGATTTGCCCTGGGCGTCGTCGGAGGCACGCAGGGTGCGGGCATCCAGCTCACCCTCGAGCTCGTTCCGCGGGCCAACCTGAGGCTCGGCGCGCAGGCGCTCGACGTCTCCCGCAACCACACCGAACGCGACATCACGTACCGCGCCGACGCGGAGCTCCGAAACGCCTACCTCCTGTTCGATCTGCATCCCATGGCCGGCGACTTCCGGCTTTCCGCGGGCGTCGCGGTGAACCGCAACCGCGTCGTGGGGCGGTCGCCGGTCTCGGGCACGGTGATCGTCAATGACGTTGCGTACAACGTCTCGAGTGTCGGAACGCTCGAGGCCGAGCTCACGACGCGGAGAGTCGCGCCGTACGTCGGCCTCGGATGGGGCAACGCCGTTGCGCCCGGAAGCCCCCTGCGCTTCGTGTTCGATCTCGGCGCGACGTATCACCAGGAACCGCGGCTGAGCCTCGTGGCGACGCCCACGAATCCCGCTCTCGTGCCCCCG
>CAZXSG010000639.1:0-3558 GCA_964643185.1 uncultured Holophagales bacterium | reverse complement strand
CGACGGAGATCGACGCCGCGCGGCTCCTCACGTATCGCGCCGCGTGGAGGAAGGACCGTGGGCTGCCCACCACGAAGGAGTCCGCGATGGCCAAGCTCTACACGTCGGAGGTCGCCGTGCGGGTCGCGAACCTCGCGGTCCAGATCCACGGCGGCTACGGCTTCACCAAGGACTTCCCGGCCGAGAAGTTCTATCGCGACGTCAAGCTCTGCACCATTGGCGAGGGCACGTCCGAGATCCAGCGCCTCGTCATCGCGCGGCAGCTCCTCCGCGCATGAGGACGCTCGCGTTCGTTTCCCTTCTGGCGGTGCTCGCGACTCCCGTCTCGCTCTTCGCCGAGGGCCTGACCCTCAAGGTGCGAACCTCTGAAGGCTGGCAGCCCGAGGTGAAGAGCCCCACCTCGATGGCGTCGACGCTCCGCGTCTCGCAGGATGAGCCGATCGAGCAGATCGCCATCTCGTGCAAAGACGTCCCGTTGAAGTATCAGGTCTTTGTCGCGGGAGAAGGCTGGCAGAGCCTGCGGAAGAGCGGCGAGGTGGCCGGGGCCGAGGGCAAACGCATCGAAGCGCTCCGCATCAGCGCGGAACGCGGCGACGTGATGTACCGCGTCGTCCCCGTCATGGGGAGCTTCTCCAAATGGGTCAAGAACGGCGCGGACTCGGGCCGGCCGGGCTCGGATCTGCCGCTTGCCGCCATCGAGGTGGAGGTCAGGGACTACGTCGCGGCCCACAAGCTGCTCGAGTACCGCGCCTACATCAAGGGCTCGGGTTTCACGCCGTGGACGAAGGCGGGCGTGCGCATCGATTCCGGCGACGCCGGGATCACGGCGATCGGGGTGCGGGGCTGGAGCGACATCCGCTACGAGATCTCCACCACGCGCCGCGGCTGGCAGAAGACCGCGCTCGTGGGCCGGACCGCGGGCGAAACGGAGACCGGCGAACCCATCGAAGCGCTCCGCATCTTCGGAGGCACGTACCCGATCTTCTGCTGGGCGACCATGGCTCCCGGAGAGTGGGGTCTCGCAGCCCACGACGGCAAGGACTGCGGATCGGCGGGACGGGGCCTCGTCCTCCGGGGATTCGCGCTGAGCCTCTCGTCCGAGCTCTAGCGGCGTCAGCGGCCCCGTCCGGATCCGCGGCGTAAGATTCGCCGCTGGAGGCTCTCGTGGTCCTGACCCCCGGTCGCTTTGCACGGCCCGAGCGCGGAGGAATCCGCCTCTGGCTGCCGCACAGCGAGGTGGCGCGCCGCTACCACGTGGACGCGGTGCTGGGCTCGTCGGCCTCGTCGGCCGCGTACGAGGTCACGGAGATCGCGACGGGCCGGCCCGCCGTGCTCAAGATCCTGCGGCCCGAGGGACGCAGCGCCGCCGTGCTGGACCGGCTCGCGCGCCGGCTCCTCGCGGTGCGCGACGTGGAGAGCGAAAACGTCCTCCGGGTCTTCGAGGTCGAGCGCGCGGGGGAGGCTCTGTGCATCGTCGCCGAGCGGGCCGACGGCGAGCCGCTGTCGCGGATCGTGGCGCGAGGGCGGCTTCCTTACAGTGCGGCGACGGCCCTTTTCGAAGGGATTCTCCAGGGGCTCGCCGCGCTCCACGGAGCCGGCCTCATCCACGGCGATCTCTCTCCCGGGAACGTCCTGGTGATTCCCGAGGGCTCCGTGAAGCTCGCGGACGCCGGGGTCCCGTCGCCCTGGGAGCGCATGCCCGCGGGCAGCGAGACGCAGTACCTCTCGCCCGAGGCCGCGCTCTTTCGTCCTCTCGACGTGCGGAGCGACCTCTACTCGGCCGGCGTGCTGCTCTTCGAGATGCTCACGGGTCACACGCCGTTCGACGAGGCCTCCTCGCTGGGTAGCGTGGTGGCCCGTGTCACGGCCGAGTCGCCCGACGTGCGCGGCCTCGCGCCCGAGGTGCCCGCCTGGCTCGCGAGCGTCACGTCGCGGCTCCTGCAGAAGGAACCCTCGGAACGCTATGCCTCGGCCGAGGACGTGCTCGACGATGTCCGCGCCAAACGGGCTCCCGCGCCCCGCACGGTGGTCCGCAAACGGCCCCGGCCGCTGAGGCTCGCGCTCGCCGCGGTGCTCGCCGTCGCCGCGTGGGATCTCATCGAGGTGCGGCGGCCCGGTCTCGCAGAGCTCCAGCCGAGCCCCTCCGGGGGCACCCTGGCGATGACGGCCTCGGGCGAGGTGCTGTTCCACAAGCCAGACCTCCTGTCTTCGCACCACGCCACGCAGGTCTCCCTGGAGGGCTTCCCCGAGCCGCTCCTCGCCGCGGTGCTTCTCGGCGGACGCCCGGACGAAGGCGCGGCCCGCCTCACCCTTTCGTTCCTCGATTCCAGAACGGGCGCGCTCGTCCGGCGCGCCTCACTACCGCCTCTTCCCTCGATGCTCCTGGCCCCTGAGGTCACCGTCGCGCGGGTCGTCGCGACGGACGTCGACGGGGACGGAGCCAGCGAGGTTCTCGTCGTCTACTCCGCGCAGCCGGGCTGGCCGGCCGACGCGGTGCTGTTCGATCCGCTCAGGGACCGAGGCACCGTGGTTTTCTCGGCCATCTCGCCCATCACGTTTCTGGCGGCGGCCGATCTCGAGGACGACGGGCTCTCCGAGCTGATCTTCACGGGGCCCAACCCGCGCTTCGGCCTCGAAGGCGTCGCGGCGGTGCGGGTTCCGCGCACCGTGTATCCCGGCCGCTCGGCCTGGGCGATGGCTCCGGGCCTGCCGGCTCGCGGCGCCTCCCCGGGCCTCCTTTGGTACGCGCTCGTCCCGCCGTGGGTCCAGCGCTCGCAGGCCCTCGCGCCCCGCTATCTGCTTGCCGCCGAGGAGCGGGCGGTGGCCATCCAGCTCGCGCCCGGCAAGCGGGTGCTCCTCGACTTCTCGGGGTTCTTCCGCATGGACCGCGGTTCCCTCGCGGGCCGGGCCCGGCCCGCGTCGCGGGAGCGGTCCTACTCGGCCCTCGATCAGGTGTTCGCGTGCCTCGACGAAGGGGAGAACCGCACGGCACTGTCGGCCCTCGTCCGCCGCCGGGACCAGGCCCAGGAGGCTGGCGACCGAGCGCTGCTCGGCTATGTCTACGCGCTACACAAGCCCCTCGACGCGCTGAAGTGAAGCGAAGTGAAGTGATCCTGGGGGTTTCTCGATCCCCCCAGACCCCCCACGAGGGAGGACAGATCCCTCAGGTCAGGTGATCCGATCCTTCAGCCTTTCAGGCGCTTCAGGTCTTTCGCGAGCGTCTCGTTCTTCGGCGAGAGCTTCTGCGCCTCGGTGAGCGCGGCGACGGCCTGAGGCTTCCGGCCGAGCTTCTCGAGCAGGAGTCCCCGCGTCCAGTGCAGCGCCGTGAGTGAAGGTGGATCGGGCGAGACGGACGCAGAGGGCGGGACCGGCCCGGCGAGCGCCTTGTCGACCGCCTCGAGGCCCTTCTCCAGCTCCTTGCCGCTCGAGAGGGCCACGCGCCCGAGGACGTACCTCGGCCACGGGCTGTCGGGCAGCTTTCCCGACGCCTCGCGCACGGGAGTGAATGCGTCGTCGTACTTCTTCTGCCCGATGAGCCCCATCCCGGGCGGCTTGGAG
>CAZXSG010000638.1:0-3562 GCA_964643185.1 uncultured Holophagales bacterium | reverse complement strand
TTTATGCGTGGCGAGGGGGGCAGCTACAGAGGCATGGACGCCGCGAATTAGCTTCAATAGGTCGGCGCAGTACACAGAGGGGTTTCGAAACCCGTTGAGTTCTGAGTAGCGATGTGGAAAGTAGCCGCCGCCGCAAACGCGCACGACGCTGCACGAACGGCATTCCTCAGACAGTGTCGACCATCGCTGCTGTCGGTCCAAAACAGATGGACAAGCGTATACATCGTCGAACGAGTTTCTACCAACGTTCAATCCTAGCTTCGTGGCTCCAGGAAAGGTCGTCTTGAGGGTATCCACCGCTTCGATGTCGCCGTTGCTTTCGACCACCACAAAGTCGACCGGCTGCAAGCCCCACTCTTCTGAGGCGTGTTGACCGCCAAGCATCAATGCAATGATGTCTCTGAAACGGCGAACGCGAATGTGCTGCGGTCGCTCAGCGAACCACTTATGGAATACTGCCAATAGCCAGTCTGCGTACGGCGTTCCGTTGGGATCGATGCCGACTGGCGGCCGCTCGTGATTCGCAAGCGGCAACAGGAAATCAATGCCTGGCGGCGAGAACGAGCTAAGGTAGTCATAGGTTTCGAGTGGATCATTCTTCAAGTCCACGACGGCCAGGAACCCAGTCCAAAGCCCTCGGGCTTCCGGTCGCGTGAGAATGGTGAGCGCGTTCTCCACCGCCGCGAAGGTAGACGCCCCGCCAGTTGTGACTCTGTGCCGGTCGTTTGCGACGCGCCCGCCATCCAGGCTAACGCCGATCCTCATACCCCACCGCCGACAGAATGCGAGGGTGCAGTCGTCGAACAGGACTGCGTTTGTTTGCATGCCGAATCGGATCGCCACGCCGTGTGCGGCGCCTACAATCACTCCGCAAAGTTCATCCAGGTACGCGGTCCCCAAGACGAGTGGCTCACCGCCGTGGAAAACAACTTCCACTGAGCTGAGCTCGTGCAACTCGGCGTGTTCCCGTATGCGCCTGCCCAGCTGAGCTGCCACATCAAGCGACATTCGATAGGGCTGCTGCCTCCAACTTTGATCCACATGATGGTAGACGTAGCAGTAGTCACAGTCGATATTACAACGAGAAGCCACCTTGCAGACAAACATCCGCATCGGCTGTCGCGGAGACAGTTCCGCTTCGTATTCCAAGATGGACTCTTAGAGAGGCCCTGCCGTGGACTTCCTGTCGGCCATCACCAGGGAGTGATGCCGGTTCCGTGACGCGAGAATGAACTGTGGCTGTGGTGACTGTTGTGGCCGAGTGGACTGTCAGTCGCCTGAGCCTCGCCCTCAATGTCCCTCAGAATCGCTTCGAGGGCGCTACCCTCTAGGTCGGCTACGTCACTGAGGTCGAGATCGCGCAATTCGATCATGACGCAGGTATCGGATTCCCGTTCGACCGTTGGGTTTGTTTTCATGCTCGCCTCTTCCTTTTTCGAAACGTTACCTCGTGGCGGGCTCTGAGTCAACGCGCACGAATCGAAGGTCGATGTTACCGGCGCAGGCATTCGCAGCGAACCGGCGTGGGTTAGGCTGCCGCGACTAGCGGCGCACCTGCGGAGGCCTATCCTGCGTTCGCACTGGTGTCCTATTTGCTATCGCGCTTTGAGCGGGAGACGCGTCCGGCCGCGACGCCGTACGCCCGGAGCGGCGGCTCTTGGATTGGACGACAAGACGATCCCCAAGCCGCCTATCTTCGGCCCGTCGCCGACCCTCCGGAACTACCTGGGCAGCCGGTCGCACAAGACCGTAATGCCAGCGTGTTCGGGGCAGAACGGGTACAGGTTCTTTTGCGTCGATAGGTCCGCTCCAGAGTCCACGATAGCCGCCCTCGTCTGCATAGGTACCGCTTTCAAGCCCCTAGCGACATCGTCCTCGCACGCCCAACAAGGTTGGGGGTGCGGCAACCGAATCTCGCAGACTCCGGGCAGAAGCGGGGACGGCATAAGGAGATCGAACTCAATCTCGCAGCCGGTCACTTGTTGCAAATCCGAGCTGCTTCGTTTGACAGAGATGGTCGGGACGCCGGGATTCGAACCCGGGACCCCTTGAACCCCATTCAAGTACGCTACCAGGCTGCGCCACGTCCCGACCTTGGAGAGGCATGACGGTTGGCTAGAGATCGCGGCTCAAAACCTCGAGAATTTCCCGGAGTTCCGAGACGGCTTTCGCCATCCGGGGGTTCGGTGGTTGTACCAGAGGAACTGGCGCCGGGTCAACGACTTCCGGGCTCGAAGACTTCTTCGCCTTCTTCGGCAGCGGCGGAATCGGCGAGGTCTGGATCTCGGGCGGCGCGCCGAGCCCACGCGCGGCCGCGAACAGCTCCTCGTCGCTGGGCTCATCCACCTGCGGAGGCAGCGGCGGAGGCATCACACCCGCGTTCGTGGACTCCAGGCTCAGCTCACCCATTTTCGGCGCCGCCGGAGCCGCGGGCGCCTCCGCCACCATCGACTCGTCGAGAAGCGCAGGCTGGGCGAGATCGCCCGGATCGCGCTGCACCACACGCCGACGCTTCGGCGCGGGCGCCGGCTCCGCAGCAGCAGGCACCGGCGGGGGCGGCAGAGCGGCCGACGGGGACTCCGCGCGATCGGGACCACGCATCTGCGGCGGTTCCGAAGGTTCACGGACCTCGCGACCGCGAATCTGCATCGCCGTAGTGGCGGGCTCCGCGGGCACGGACGCCGGAACGTCTGGCCCCCACTCCCGCATCTCGGCCTCGAGGCGCTTCTTGGCTCCGGCAATCGTGAAGCCCTCGTCGTAGAGCAGCTTCTTGATGCGCTCCACCACGCGCAAATCGCGCGTGGAGTAGCTTCTCGGGCCGGGAACGTTACGGTCGGGCGCGAGAACGGGGAACTCGCTTTCCCAATAGCGCAGAACGTAGGGCTGCACGTCGGCGAGGCGGCACACCTCACCGAGCTTGTAGCGGGCCTCCTGGCTCATCGTTGCGGGTACCTCAACCTTTTCTGAGTGTACCTTTCCTGGCGGGCCGTCCGGCGCGTCCGCGCGGTTTGTGCGTCTTGGCCGGGGCGGCTCCGGGCCTCCCCTTCGCCTTCTGGGCCGCCGCGCGCGCCGCCGCGGAACGATCCGCTTCCTTCGGCGATTCGGGAATGGGCTCCCCACTCTTCGCATTCCGCTGCGGGGGACGCGCGGCGTCCTTGCCCGTGCGCCGCGAGGCGTCGGCCTTCACCACGAACCGGATCGGCACGCCGTCCATCGGCCAGCGCTCGCGGATGCGGTTCTCGATGAACCTCTCGAACGAAAAATGCAGCGGCTCCGTGCGATCGGCAAAGAGACGGATCAGCGGCGGGCCCGAGGCCACCTGCACCGCATACCGAATCTTCATGTCGTGGCCCTTGCGGTCGCGCGGGGTCTGCTCCTGGAACGCCTTCTGGAGAAGCCGGTTCAGCTCGCCCGTGGAGAAGCGCGTGAGGTAGCGCTTCGCGATCGCGTCGGCCTCCGTCATCAGCCGCTTCACGCCGCGCCCCTTGATCGCCGTCATCGGCCGGTCAGGCGAGGCCTTCACCCACCCCAACCGGCCCCGAACCTCCCGCGTTCGATTCGT
>CAZXSG010000637.1:0-3570 GCA_964643185.1 uncultured Holophagales bacterium | reverse complement strand
AGACGTGTTCTCTTCCGATCTAGCGACGTGAAGCTCTGGCGTGCTCAGGCCGATGTACCAGATCCGTACCTCGATGCCGAGCCGTGCGGAATCGTTCAGGAGATTGGGAATCGTGCGAGCGCCGAGCGTCGACTCGATGGCGAAGTCGAACCTGCCCTCGATGGCTCTTTCGAGAAGTTGCTTCCCCACGTGCCAGGCCGCACTGTTCGCGTCGGCCACGGAGAGGCCCGGCCGAACCTGGCGGATGCGGCGAGCTGCCAGGTCCGGGTCGAAATGAACGGCCCCGGATTCCTCGAGCATCGCGCCCGCGACGCTGCTCTTCCCGGCGCCGTTCGTTCCCGCGAGCACGAAGATCCGGGAGGGCCGCTCAGCCACGCTTCCTGGCGGCAGCGACCGCGGCCTGGCCGAGCTGTGACGGTGTGGCATTGAAGGCCCTCGTCATCCCTCTGCGAGCCTTCGGGGTCTGCATCTGGGCGAGAAGGGCGTCGAACTCCTCGGTGAGGACGTCCAATGACCGGGCACCCGCTCCCGTGAGGGCGTCGTAGGTCGCCATCGACATCAGGACGGCCTTCGGGGCATCGTGGCGGGTGATGGCGACGGCTCCATTCTCGATCGCGGCGTCGAGCACCCTTCCGAATTCGTTTTTCGCAACCGTGGCCGTGAATGCCGGCAGGGTCGCATCGGGTCTGGTCCGCTCGAGGGTGTGCGTCTCTCGACGGTCGACGGCACGCGCGGGATTCGTCTTGGCCATATTGGCTATTGTATGGCAAGAAAACAAACTCGTTCGACGCCCAAGCGACTCGCGCAGAGGCCCTCACGCTGAACGCCGAAGAAAGGCGGCCGCGAGGCAAAATATCCAGCGCATACTCGATACGGACCGCCGGATATACGCCTCGAACGGCATTAATGCCGCTGCATCAGTGACCCCTGCGGTGCCAGCCCGCAGCATGACCGGGAGAGGGGATGCTCAGCCGATGACGAACACCACGAGGACCGCATGAGCCCGATCGAGAATTCGTCTCGCCTGCTCCGCTGGACCCGCGCGGCCGCCTTCCTGGGGCGCAACGGCATCACGCTCCTGGGGGCCATCATCACCACGAGCACGGCCTTCACGCTCATCGTCTTCTGGATGTCGAGCGCCTTCCGGCCCTCGCAGAACCCCTACCAGGGAATCCTGGGCTTCTTCCTCCTGCCCGGCGTCTTCGCGTTCGGCCTCGCGCTCATGCCCATCGGCATCTGGTTCAGGCGCCACAAGCTGAAAAAAGCCGGGGAGCTTCCCGATCCGTACCCCGAGGTGGACCTTCCCCCCGGGTTCGTGAAGAAGGGCCTCTTCGCGTTCGGCGGGCTCTCCCTCGTGAACGTCGTGATCCTCGGCTACGCCACCTACTCGGGCGTCCACTACATGGACTCCCAGGCGTTCTGCGGCAAGACCTGCCACACCGTGATGGCCCCCGAGTACAACGCGTATCAGAGCTCGGCTCACAGCCGGGTCTCGTGCGTGCAGTGCCACATCGGTCCCGGCGCGTCCTGGGCCGTCAAGGCCAAGATCTCGGGAACGCGCCAGCTCTTCGCGGTGGCGCTCGGCACGTATTCGCGCCCCATCGAGTCTCCGGTGCGCGAGCTGCGCCCCGCCCGGGACACCTGCGAGCAGTGCCACTGGCCCGAGAAGTTCCACGACCAGCGCATCGTCGTGAAGAAGAAGTACGCCGACGACGAGGCCAACACCCCGCTCACGACGATCCTCGCGCTCAAGATCGGCGGACGCACCGCGGCGGGCCCCACGGGCATCCACGGGCGCCACCTGCAGGAGACCACCTACGTCACGAAGGACCACTCGCGCCAGGAGATCGGCGCGGTCACCTATCGCGACGGCAAGGAGCTCATCACGTACGAGGTCGCCGGCGCGAAGGAGCCCATGAAGGGCGAAGTGCGCACCATGGACTGCGTGGACTGCCACAACCGCCCGTCGCACATCTTCGAGCAGCCGGAGCAGGCGGTGGACCGGGCGATCACCGAGGGCCGCATCTCGCGCGACCTGCCGTTCATCCGCAAGACGTCCGTCGCGGCGCTCAAGGCCGAGCTGGGCGGTCCCGGCACGGCCGAGCGGCTCAACGCCACGCTCACGAAGTTCTACCAGGAAGGCTACGCCGAGGTGTTCCGCAAGAGCCGGAACCTCGTGGAGGCCGCAGCCGTCGAGCTCGCCGCGATCCACGGCCGCAACGTCTACCCCGAGATGAAGCTCACGTGGGGCACCTACAGGAGCAACCTCGGGCATGAGGAAACTCCGGGCTGCTTCCGGTGCCACGATGGCAACCACACTTCGGCCTCGGGCAAGACGATCACGCCCGAGTGCGACGCGTGCCACACCATCATGGCGCAGGACGAAGAGAACCCGAAGATCCTGGCCGACCTGGGAATGTAGAAAGCGGAGGCTTCATGAGGCGCTGGCCGGCGTTCCTGCTCGGGCTGCATCTGGCCCTGGTCCTCCAGGGGGCCGCGTCCGGCGCACCGCCGGTCGTCGCAACGAAAGTCGTCGCAACGAAAGTCGTCGCAACGAAAGCCGTGGCGCCGAAGTTCGTGGCGCCCACGAACGAGGACTGTCTCACCTGCCATAGCGACACCTCTCTCACGCGGACAGGCGGCACCTCGGTCCACGTGCCGGCCGAGTTCTGGGCGGAGTCGGTCCACGGCAAGGGCGGTCTCTCTTGCACCGACTGCCACCAGGACCTCGCGACGGCCGAGCTCCCGCACGCGGAGAAGCTCGCCAAGGTCGACTGCTCGCCGTGCCACGCCGACGCCGTCGAGGTCAACGCGAAGAGCGCCCACGGCACCATTGCGAAGCTCGAATGCACGAGCTGCCACAACCCGCACGCGGCGCGTCACAAGGAAGAGCCGGTGGCCAACACGAGCCACGAGCGCGTCGCGAACCTCTGCCTCAGGTGTCACGGAGGCCACGGGCCCGGTCCCGCGGATCCGGCGGCCTACCGGGACGGAATCCATGGCCTGACGCTCCAGGGCGAGAACGCCGGCAGCGCCCCCACGTGTGTCACCTGCCACGGCACGCACGGCCCGTTCAAGAAATCCGATCCCCGGAGCGCGGTCTTCCGCAACCACAACCCCGACGTCGCCGGCCCCGCACCCTCGAACGGCAACTCGCTGCACGCTTTTTTCTGTGCCTGAAAACCCAGGGCCTTGCTCTTCTCGACGCGGCGGTTCATGGCGGCGGTCCGTGCAGCGGCGAGGATGGGCAGCGGCTCGCGAGCCGGGTTATCTGCGGCAATGAGACCGGCGAACGAAAACAGAAGTGCGAGCGTGGTCAGAGCAGCGGCTTTCTGCCCGGCGAGCATCAGGGCACTTACATCAACCACTCCAATCTCGATCCGCGTCAGATGATTCCGTTTCTCCGCAACACCCGCCTGAACGCCGAGCAGCAACGCCGACAGCTCGACTTGCTGCGCCGGCTCAACGAAGAGCACCTTGCCGAGCGTGGCCAGGACGCCGCTCTCGAAGCACGCATCCGCTCCATGGAAACGGCGTACCGCATGCAGGTCGATGCCACAGACGCCTTCG
>CAZXSG010000636.1:0-3574 GCA_964643185.1 uncultured Holophagales bacterium | reverse complement strand
GGAGGGCGTCTCGCTCGAGCATCCAGACCTTCTGGCGAGCGAGGGTACGAGCGACCTCGGAGAGCCCTTCGCCGCCGTTCCCGTTCACGGCGCTCTCCTCGGCTGCTTCGGTCTCGGCCTCGAGCCGCCGGGCTTCGGCCTCCCGGGCGATCGTCTCGAGCTCACGTTCGACGTCGCTCAACGTACGCGAGGCCGGAGGTGCCGCCTCGACCGGAGGCGCGCCGGCGAAGAGCGTACGGAAGAGCGGGGCGAACAGGGCGCTCGTTCTCATGGTTCGAAGATTCACGGTGCCCCGGCAAGCGGCGCCGCCTCCTGGGCACAAAGTAGGCCGCGAGCATTAGAAGCTCGTTAGAGAGGCCCCCTGCCCGGCTGATGCAGGTGCGTCAGGCGGGTCTAATCCGCTCCTAATGATCCGGACGCATCCTTGCTCGTGTGTGCAAGAGCTTCGGGCTCACCCTCCTGCTCCGAGGCTCCCGAGTGCCATCAACTGGCCCACTAATTGCGTCTCTCGCTCCGACAAAGAGGTCTCCGATGCCCGTTTCGAGCATTGTTCCCTGGTGCTCTCTCCTCATCATTCTCGCCGCGCCTGGGTTGGCGCAGCCTGTCTCTGACAGTCGCAATGGAACGGAGCTCGAGCGGCTGATCGCCGAAGCGGTCGAACGCAACGCAGACATCGTCGAGGCCCGGGCGATCGCCGAGGCCGCGCGGCAGCGCGTGCGTCCGGCTTCGGCGTTGCCGGACCCGATGATCTCGCTCGGGTACGAGAACGACGGAGTCCAGCCGACGCTCGGCACGGAAGGCATGACGCGCCTTCAGTTCATGGCACAGCAGGCGTTCCCGTTCCCCGGGAAGCAGGCGCTCGCAGGCCGGATCGCGGCGACCGAGGCAGACGAGGTCGCCACCCGAACCGCGCGAGCCCGCCTGGGGGTCGAGGCCGCCGTGCGCCGGGCGTACGCCGACATCCTCTTGGCGCGCGTGAACCTCGGTGTCGTGGAGGAGCAGATCGACACCTGGAAGGACATCGAGGAAGTCACTCGGAATCGCTACTCGACCGGGATGGGGAGTCAGCAGGACGTGCTCCGCGCTCAGAGCGAGAGCACCCGGCTTTTGCAGCAGCGCGTGCGGGACGAGGCTGCGGAGGAGACGGCCCGCACCGAGCTCGCTCGCGTGCTTCAGCGGCCCGTCGCATCAGCCGAGATCGGGGGCACGCGCTTCGTGCAACCGCACTCGGGCGGCGAGCCGCTCTCCCGCGAGGAGGCTCTGCGACTGGGGGACGAAGTCAGCCCGGAGCTGAGAGGAGTCCTCCTGGCGAAGGAGCGGGCTCAGCTCGGTGCAGATCTGGCCCGCCGGAACCTGCGCCCCGACTTCGTCGCGTCGGCGGCCTACATGAACCGGGGCGGGCTGCCTCTCATGTGGTCCGTCGGCCTCGGCGTCTCGGTACCCATCTGGGCTGGGCAGAAGCAGGCGCCCCTCATCGCGGAGGCCGAGAGCCGTATTCGCGCGGCCGCTGCCGCCGAAACCTCGCTTCGGAGCCGGCTGAGGGCGAAAACGGAGGAGCGGCTCATCAGACTGAGGCAGCTGGCCCGCGAGGCTGCGCTCGACACCGAAGGACTTCTCGTGCAGGACCAGCTCTCGGTGGATTCGGCGCTCGCCACTTACCGGACGGGCGGTGTCCCGTTCGTGACCGTGCTCGAGGCGCTGAGCACCCTCTTCGCAGATCGCCGGGCGGCCGCGTCGCGGCTCGCCGGGTACATGAAGGCCGAGGCCGATCTCCGCGAGTTCTCTCTCGAAGGCGGCGATCCGGCCGCGATGGCCCCGGCATCGGCGCCGGGCTCCTCCCCGTCCACGAAGAGCATGTGAGGAACGTACCCATGAAGCTTTCGAAACTCGCGACCTGGATCCTTCTCGCGCTCCCCGTTCTCGGCGTCCTGAGCGCTACGACGCTCTTCTCGCCGGGTTGCAAGAGCAAGGACGAGAAGCCCGCCCAGGCTGGAAAGTGGCAGTGCCCCATGCACCCCGAGGTGATCAAGGACGAGCCGGGAGACTGCCCGATCTGCAACATGAAGCTGGTGCCGATCGAGGGCACGGCCCCGGCACCGCCGGCACAGACGAAAAAGGGGGAACGAAAGCTCCTCTTCTACCGCTCTCCCATGGACCCCAAGCAGACCTCACCCACGGCACGCAAGGACGAGATGGGGATGGACTACGTCCCGGTCTACGACGACGAGGCCGGCGCGGACAGCGGGATCCCAGGGTTCGCGACGATCGGCCTGGACGCGAGAAAGCAGCAGCTCCTCGGCGTGAAGACGGTCGAGCTGAAGCGCGGGCCCTTCTCGATGTCCATCAAAACCGTCGGTCGCGTCGCTTACGACGAGCGCCGCGTTCACCACGTCCACACGCGCTACGAAGCCTACGTCGAGCACATCTCGGCAGACTTCACGGGCAAGTACGTGAAGAAGGGCGAGGAGCTCGCCCGGGTCTACAGTCCCGAGCTGTACGCCACGCAGCAGGAGTACCTCCTGGCGCTCCGGGCGTCCAGGTCGCTGCGAGCTTCGGGCGTGACGGCCGTCTCGCAGAGCGGCCAGCAGCTCTTGGACGCGGCGCGGCAGCGTCTGCTGCTCTGGGAGATCAGCCCCGGGGACATCGAGCGGATCGAGAAGAAGGGCGAGGCGATCCGGAGCCTGCCTCTCTACTCCCCGATCTCGGGCTACGTCACCGGGCGGACGGCATACCACGGCATGAAGGTGATGCCGGCCGATTCGCTCTTCGACATCGTCGACCTCACGCAGCTCTGGGTGCTCGCCGACGTCTACGAGTACGAGCTGCCCCGCCTCCGGCTGGGGCAGAAGGCGGAGGTGACCCTCTCGTACTGGCCGGGCCGTACGTGGAAGGGGATGGTGACGTACATCTTTCCCGCCGTGGACGAGAAGACACGCACTGTGACGGTCCGCATCGAGGTCCCGAATCCCCTCGGCGAGCTGAAGCCGGAGATGTTCGCGGACGTCACGCTCCACGGAGAGACGCGGGACGTTCTCCAGGTGCCCGAGGACGCGGTGATCGACAGCGGCACGCGCAAGGTGGTCTTCGTGTCGCTCGGCGACGGGCAGCTGTCGCCCCGCGAGGTGTCCCTCGGCGACCAGGCCGGCGGGAAAATCGAGGTTCTCTCGGGTCTCGCCGAGGGCGACTCCGTGGTCCTCGGCGCGAGCTTCCTCGTCATGGGCTGGGAACGGTCCGCCGCCGAGCGCGGCGACGGCACGGCCCTGCTGGCGTGGCTCGGCGTCCTGATGTTCTTCGTGCAGCAGGTGCCGTTCGGCATGCACACCGCGCTCGTGCAGGAGTTCGTCAACCACCGCATCGGCTCGGAAGCGCGCACGACGGTGTTGTCGGTGCTGTCGCTCGGCGCGCGGCTGGTCTACGCGGGGTGCAACGTCGCGCTGTTCACGAGCCAGCAGCAGAACGGCATGGCCACCACGCTGTTCTGGGCCGGCATCCTCGGCATCGCCGCGACGGCCCTCGTGATGGCTCTGCGGCCGCGCGGTCTGCTGCGCGGCGAGGGGCCGCTGGCCTGATCGAC
>CAZXSG010000635.1:2411-3575 GCA_964643185.1 uncultured Holophagales bacterium | reverse complement strand
CGTATTCCATCGCGGGATACGGCGTCCCTGGGTCTTCGCCAACGTGGAACACCGTGACGGTGTGCGGATGCTGGAGCCGGCCCGAGATCTTGGCCTCCTTCAGGAAGCGGGCCTTGGCCTCATCGATCTTGAAGCTGTGGCTCGGCCCGTCGAACCGAACGGTCTTGAGCGCGACCTCCCGCTCGATCTGCGGGTCGCGGGCCAGATAAACGAGCCCCATCGCGCCCTTGCCGAGGACGCGGATGATCTCGTACCGGCCGATCTTCGACGTGCTCAACCGCGGGCCTTCGAACCCTGCAAGCCTGGCATTCTACCGGCGGACGCGCGCCCGCCCGCAGTGCGCAGGATCACTCCTCGCCGTCTTTGGGAAGGGGCGTCTCGCCGTCGTCGGTGATCACGGTCTCGGCACCTTCGGGGGAGTCGACGAACGCCTTCTCGTGCTGCGCGAGAACCGCCCGGGCGGCCTCGAGCCGCGATTCCGGGACGCTGACCTCCATGGCGGTGAGCTCCTCGTCGTCTGGCGCCGGGAACTCTCGGGAGCTTTTGTCCACGAGGCGCGCCGGGATCTCGTGGCTCTCGAGGAAGCCCATGAGAATGGCGGCTTCGGATTCGCTCTCCACACCCTTCAGGGCGGACCAGCTCTCGTCTGCGGCGATTACGTTCTCGGTTTCGCTCTCGGTCATCGCGTCGTCTCCGTCGTCCCGGTTGGGTGCGCTAGTCGAGACCCTCGGCCTCGAAGACGCGGTTCAGATTCTGGAGCACGGCGTTCGTCACGAGGCCCGCGGCGGCAGCGGTGATCGCCTTTCCTCTGTGACGCCCGATCCAGAAGCCCAGCGCTGCGGCTCCCAGGAGGCACGGAATGGGGTACTTGCGCACGGTGTCGAGCGCAACCCCCTTCCATTTCTCCCCTCCGGGCAGAAAGTCGAACGGGCCCATCGCCCCGCCGACGGGGCCGTCGGGTAGAGCGCCATGCGGCGCGGGGGGGCGCACGCTCGCGTCTTCGGCCATCAGTCGCGCCCCTTCTTGCGGAGGAGGAGCCCGAGCGCGAAACCCACACCGAGGGCGATCGCGACGCTCCTGCCCGGGTTCTCACGCACGTAGCCGGTGACGTTGCTCGTCACGTCGTCCCAGTCGGTGTCGCGGATCTTCTCGCGGAGCGCCGAG
>CAZXSG010000635.1:0-2401 GCA_964643185.1 uncultured Holophagales bacterium | reverse complement strand
CCGAGGCGGGGGCCTTGGCGGCGTCGGCCACCTCGCCGGCCTTCTCTTTGGGCTTGCCAATGCGGTCCCCCGTGGCCTCGCGGGCCGCGTCGATGCGAGCGTCCACCGCCTGGGTCATACCGTCGTCTGCCGTGTTCGTTGCCATGACGATTCCTCCTTACGGAAGTTCCATCGAGATGTTCTCATAACGCCTCGGAGGGACCGCAGTGAAGATCGGCTTCTTCGGCGCGGCGCGCACGGTGACCGGGTCACGCCACCTCGTGGATTTCCACGGCTTCCGGGTCCTCGTGGACTGCGGTCTCTTCCAGGGCGGCTTCGAGCTCCACCAGCGCAACTGGCAGCCTCTGCCGTTCGCCGAGGAGTCGGTCGACCGCGTGGTCTTCACCCACGCCCACATCGACCACTCCGGCTACTTCCCCCGCTTCGTGAAGATGGGCTTCGCGGGCAAGGCCCTCGCGACGCCGCCCACGGCCGCCCTGCTCCGCTACCTGCTGCCCGATTCCGGCGGCCTCCAGGAAGAGGAGGCCCGCTACGCGAACAAGAAGGGCTTCTCGCGGCACGAGACGGCGCTCCCCCTGTACACCGAGGCCGAGGCGAAGCGCTCGCTCGCGCGTATCGAGTCCCGGGCGTTCGACCGCTGGCACACGCTCGAGCACGGCGTGCAGCTCCGGTTCCACCGGGCCGGCCACATCCTCGGCGCGGGCTTCCTCGAGTTCGTCCAGGAACGGCGGGGCCTGGCCCCGGAACGCATCGTCTTCTCGGGCGATCTGGGGCGCACGGGCGTGCCGATCTTGAAGGACCCCGACCCGCTGCCCGAGACCGACACGGTGGTGATCGAGGCCACGTACGGCGACCGGCTGCACGAGGTGACCGACGTGAAGGAGCAGCTCCGCATCGCGCTGGCCGACGGGTTCGCGCGGGGCGGCGTCGTGCTCATTCCGGCGTTCGCCGTGGGCCGCACGCAGGAGATCCTCTACCACCTCAACGCGCTCTACCAGGAGGGCGCGCTCCCCAAGGTACCCGTCTACGTCGACTCCCCGATGGCGAACTCGGTGGTCGAGCTCTACTGCAAGCACACGAGCGAATACGACGTGGAGATGCGGGAGCTTGACGAGGCCGACGGCTGTCCGCTCGTGAGGCCGTTCTTCCACGTCACGAGAACGCGCGAGGAGTCCAAGAAGCTCAACTCCCTGACGGGCCCGGCCGTGATCGTCTCGGCCTCGGGCATGGCGACGGGCGGCCGCATCCTCCACCACCTCGCCAGGCGCATTTCCGAGCCTGCGACCACGGTGCTCTTCGCGGGCTACCAGGCAAGGGGCACGCTCGGAAGGCGGCTTCTCGAGGGAGCTCCCGAGGTGCGGCGCCTCGGCGCGATGCTGCCCGTGCGGGCCACCGTGAAGCAGATTCCCGCGCTCCCGGCGCACGCCGATGCCGACGGGCTCATGGCCTGGCTGCGCACGGCGCCGAAGCCCCCGAAGCGCGTGTTCCTGGTGCATGGCGAGGACGAGGCCCTCGAGGGCTTCGCCGCGCGCATCACGCGGGAGCTGGGCTGGGACGTCTCGATTCCCGCGAGGGACGAGACGGTCACGGTTTGACGCGGGGAGAGCCGGCCCCGACCCGTTCGGCTCTCGCCCGGGCGTTCGCGGAGGTCCCGGTGTGGCGGCGGATCCTGTGGCGGGCGGGCGCGACGTTTCACGTGAACGGAGGGCACACGCTCGCGCTCGCGCTCTCGTACACGTCGCTTCTCTCGTTCGTGCCGCTCATCGCGTCGATCACGCTTCTCTCGACGACGCTCTTTCAGGACCTCTCCGGTGGCGTCTACCGGCTGATTCCGATCCTCATCCCCGGCGCGAGCCAGAACCTCGTCGACGCCCTCGAGCGAGCGGCTCTCAGCGCGAGGGCGCTCTCCCTCGTCGCGGCCGCGGCGTTTCTCATCACGTCGCTCCGCACGTTCGCGAGCATCGAGAGCGCGACGAACATCCTGTGGGGATCGGTCCTCAGGCGAAGGTTCCTGCCCTGGCTCGCGATGGCGGCGGCGGTGGTTCTGCTGGGTCCGGTCGCGGCTGGCGTCGGCACGTCGCTCTTCCTGCAGAGCGGCGTGAAGCTCCTGGACTTCCGCATCTCGGGGTTCCTCGTCACGGCCGCGCTCCTCACGGCGCTCTACAAGTACATCCCCTGCGCCTACGTGCGCTGGAGCGCCGCGGCCACCGCGGGTCTCTTCTCGGCCGCGGGGCTGGGCCTCATCAAGCTCGTCTTCACCCTCGGCGTCGTCTACCTCACCGGGCTCAATGTGATCTACGGCTCGATTTCCGCGATCGTGATCTTCGTGTTCGCGCAGGGCTTCGTGTGGGACGTCCTTCTCTTCGGCGTGGCGCTCGCGCACGCGGTGCAGTTCCGCGAC
>CAZXSG010000634.1:0-3575 GCA_964643185.1 uncultured Holophagales bacterium | reverse complement strand
CGCGGTTCTCGTGGTCTCGATCCTTCTGGGCGGAGCCGCGATTCTCGTGCTGCGTCCCGAGGTGTCGGGCACCCCCCAGATCGGTCTCCTCCTCACGCGGGCCCTGGCCTGCCTCGTCGCGTCCCTTCCGATGATGGTTCTCGCGGCCTGGGTCGCGGGCCGGTTCCCGAGCTTCACGGTAGCGTCGGCCACGGGCATCGCGGCCACGGTGATCGGCTTCATCGCCGCGAACACCGAGTGGTGGATCTACGTGTATCCCTACATGCTGCCCACGGCGTCGCTCCGGCTCATCGGAGGGTTCGGCGCGCCCGGCTCGGCCCCGCCCCCCGTCGACCCCGTGGCGTTTCTCGCGACGGCCACGGCCGCGGGCCTCGTTCTCGCCGTCCTCTCTACGCGGGACGTGGCACGGCTGCCGCGGTAGAGAAGGTGGGCAGCGAGAGCCGCAGGAGGTTCCACAGCGTGGAGCCGAGCTGCCGGGGAAAGGAGCCGCTGTTGTACGGAAGGCCGTAGCGGGCGGCCAGAGCCCGCACCTTCGGCGCGACCTCCTGGTAGCGGTTGCTCGGCAGGTCGGGGAAGAGGTGGTGCTCGATCTGGTGGCTGAGGTTCCCCGAGAGAACGTGGAAGAGGCGCCCGCCCTCGATGTTGCACGAGCCGAGCATCTGCCTCACGTACCAGTCGCCGCGCGTCTCGCCCGCGAGGGAGTCCTTCGGGAAGTGGAAGACGCCTGCCGGGAAGTGGCCGCAGAAGATGATCGCGAACGTCCACACATTGCGGAGCACGCTCGCGACGAAGTTCGCGCCGAGGATCCACAGGAAGAAGGGTCCGGCGAGGAGAGGCCACAGCAGGTAGTCCTTGAGCATCTGCCTCCCGGACTTCCTCGCGATCTGCTTCACGAGGGGACGCGCCTGGGCCCAGGTCCTTTTTCCCGAGAGCAGACGGTTGATCTCCACGTCGTGGAACGCGAAGAACCACTCGAAGTAGAGCGCCATCACGAGCGTCGTGAGCGGCTGCAACAGGTAGAACGGGTGCCACCTCTGTTGATCCGTCACCCGCAGCATCGCGTAGCCGATGTCGCGGTCCATGCCCAGGACGTTCGTGTACGTGTGGTGGATGACGTTGTGGGAGTGCCTCCACTGTTCCGAAGGGCACACGTTGTCCCACTCCCAGGTGCGCGACTGGACGTCCGCGTCGCCCATCCAGTCCCACTGGGCATGCGACACGTTGTGGGCGATCTCCATGTTCTCCAGGATCTTCGCGAGCGCCAGGGTCAGCGTGCCGAGGCCGAGGACCGAGAGGAACGGACCCCAGCCCGCCAGCGCGTGGCCGAACCCGGGATGCAGCGCCAGGCTCACCATCAGCACGACGCGGGCCGTGAGGGCCAGACCGCGCTGGATCCGGATGAGGCGGAGGATGTAGCGCCGGTCGGCCTCCCCGCGGGTCTGCATGACACTGTCGCGAATGGCATCCAGCTCGCGGCCGAGCTCGTCGACGTGGGCTCTGGAAAGGGTTGGTCTCACAGCGCGACCTCCACGCGGCCCGCGGCCGCCGAGACACAGATCTGAACGCGCGTGCCCGCCTCGTTCGTGAGCGCGCCGGTCCGGAGGTCCCGCACGCAGCCCGAGACGAGCGTCGCCGTGCAGGTGTGACAGATGCCGATGCGGCAGCCGTGGATGGGCGCGAGGCCCGCGGCTTCGGCCGCCTCGAGGAGGCTCACGTCACCGGTCGTCGAGGCCTCAACCCGGCTTTCGGTGAACGTCACGGGTCCGCCCACGACATCCTTTGACACCGGGGCTCTCGAAGCGCCGAAGCGCTCCATGTGGAGGGCCTCCCCGAGGCCCGCGCCGTCCCAGTGCGCCCGCAGGCTCGCGAGGAGCGGCTCGGGCCCGCAGGCGAAGGTCTCTCGATCCCGCCAGTCGGGGCACACGGCCTCGAGCTGGGCGGCGTGGAACGGCTCGTCCTTCCTCGGGCGCGTGGGATCCGGCTCCACGTAGCGGAGCTCGAGACGGTAGCCGGCGTCCTCCTGCGCGAGGGTTCGCAGCTCCCGGCCGAAGATCACGTCGTTCGGCGAAGGGGCGTAGTGGAGATGCACGATGTCGCGCGCAGGGCCTTCAAGGCTGCGGAGCATGCCCATCACCGGGGTGATGCCGCTTCCCGCAGTCAAGAAGAGCGTGGGGCCGGGCCGTTCCGGCAGCACGAAGTCGCCCTGAGGCAGACCGAGGCTCAGCCGGTCGCCGGGCGCCGCGCGGCGCACGAGGTGCGTCGAGACACGCCCTCCCGGGATGGCCTTGACCGTGATGTCGATGCAGCCGTCCGTTCGCTCCGGCCCGGAAGAGATCGAGTAGGTCCGCGTCATCCGCCGGCCGTCCACGAAGACGCCCACGGACACGTACTGGCCGGCCCGGGGCCGCGCCAGCCTGCGCCAGGCCCGCGACGGACGCAGCGTGAGCGTGCGGGCGCCGGGCGCTTCGTCGCGTACGGAGACGATCCGGGCCGAAAGCGTGGAGCCTGCCCTCGAAGGCGAAACGAGCGAGACGTAGTCGGACCCGCGGAGCGGCCACGCGAGGAGATTCGCGAGGCCGCCCACCGCCCCCAGGAGGGGCGAAGAGGTCCGGGGGGGGCCGGGCGTATGCGTGATGGGTTCCATGCGCTCTCCTGTGGCTACGCAAACGTTGCCGTAACCTACGAATACGTAAGTTACGGTCGCGTAGTACCCTTGTCAAGATGCTGAAGAAAGAAAGTTCCACGGGACGGCTCACCGCGGCGGCGCGGCGGGCGCAGCTCATCGAGGTGGGGCGGACGGTCTTCGCCGAGCTGGGCTACGAGGCCACGGCCGTGGAGGTCATCGCCGCGCGGGCCAAGGTCTCCAAGCCCATCGTGTACGAGCACTTCGGCGGCAAGGAAGGCCTCTACGCCGTGATCGTGGACCGCGAGGTCGAGCACATCGTCGCCCGCATCTCGGAGGCGATCTCCTCGGGCTCGGCCCGCGAGCGGCTCGAGCAGGCGGCGCTTGCGTTCCTCATGTATGTGAAGGAGCGGCCCGACGGTTTCGCCGTCCTGCTCCGCGACGCGCCGCTCTCGAGGAGGAGCGGCGAGATGCCCGCGCTCCTCTACGACCTGGCCGACCGCGTCGGCGGCATCTTCGCCGAGCAGTTCCGCAAGGCCGGCTACGACGCGAAGGCGGCGCCCATCTACGCGCACGCCCTCGTGGGCATGGTGGCGTTCGTGGGGCAGTGGTGGACGGAATCGCCGAAGCCGCCGTCGGCCGAGACGGTCGCGAGCCACATCGCGGCGCTCGCGTGGATGGGCCTGCGGCACCTGCCGAAGAAGCCCGCCCCGGTCGCGGCGGTGAGGCGCGCGCCCCGCTCCGGCGGCTGATTCCGGGCGCTCAGCGGCAGAAGGTCCGGATTCCGTCGAACGTCTTTTCCCAGCCGGTCACACAGCCCGCGAAGAACACGTCGGCGTCCGGAGTTCCGGGAAAGCCGTACTGCGTGACCGTGAGCCGAGCCCCGCCTTCGGCCGGGGCCACCAGGAACTCGGTGGCGAGGCGGCTCGAATCGAAGGGCAGAGGACCCTGG
>CAZXSG010000633.1:0-3576 GCA_964643185.1 uncultured Holophagales bacterium | reverse complement strand
ATCCCCCAGGTTGTCAAGGATTATCTCTGCGATACCTTGACAATCCCGTGTCAGGCGCCCAGATTGCGACTGTGATGTGTCCGTGTCGACTGTCCAACGCGCTCTCGGGAGTGGGTTCTTCGCAGCTCGACCTCTAGCCAGATTCGTCTCGCCAGATTCGTGAGGCCCGTGACGAAGCCCACCCCCGCAAGGGACGGTGGGCTTTCGAGTTTTTGGGAAAGGAACTCTCTCCGCGCATGAGCATCGAGATCCGGGACATCCAGAGAACCATCGGCGGTTTCGCCGCCCTGCGCGGCGTGAGCCTCGCCGTGGAAACGGGCGAGCTCGTCGCGCTGGTGGGCCCTTCGGGTTCCGGCAAGACCTCGCTCCTCCGCATCATCGCGGGGCTCGACCAGCCCGATGCGGGCAGCATCCACCTTTCCGGCGAGGACGCCTCCGCGCAGCACGTGCGCGACCGGCGGGTGGGTTTCGTGTTCCAGCACTACGCGCTCTTCAAGCACATGACGGTCGCCCAGAACGTGGCCTTCGGGCTCACGGTGCGGCCGCGAGCCGAGAGGCCCCCGCCGTCGGAGATCCGCGAGCGGGTCCGGGCGCTTCTCTCCCTGGTGCAGCTCGAATACCTGGCCGATCGCTACCCTTCGCAGCTCTCGGGCGGCCAGCGCCAGCGCGTCGCGCTCGCGCGGGCGCTCGCGGTCGAGCCCCGGGTGCTCCTCCTGGACGAGCCCTTCGGCTCTCTCGACGCCGCGGTGCGCGTCGAGCTCCGCCGCTGGCTCCGCCGGCTGCACGACGATCTCCACGTGACGAGCGTGTTCGTGACGCACGACCAGGAAGAGGCCTTCGAGGTGGCGGACCGGATCGTCGTGATGAACCAGGGACTCATTGAGCAGATCGGAACGCCACAGGAGGTGTTCGATCACCCCGCGACGCCGTTCGTCATGAGCTTCCTCGGCACGACGAACATCTTTCACGGCCGTATCCAGGGCGGAAAGGCGCACCTCGGCCGCTTCACCGTGGACGCGGCCGCGCCCGCGGCCGCGTACGCGGCGGCATACGTCCGTCCGCACGAGCTCGAGGTCGCGACGAAGGAGTCCGCGGCCGGCGGCCTCTGGACGACGCTCGAGCGTGCCAACGTGGCGGGGACGTTCGTGAAGCTCGAGCTCGTGGACGAAGACGGCCGGGCCCTCCACGCGCACGTGAGCCGCGAGGTGTACGGAGCGCTCGCCGCGAGCGAAGGGGACCGCCTGTACGTGACGCCCAGGACGGTGCGGATCTTCCCGGGAGAAGAGCCGGTCAGTCCAGAACGGCCGTGACGACGCCGTTCGCCGCGCGCCGGGCCGCCCGGACGAACTCCTGGCCCAGGTCCTGAGCGATGCGGCGGCGGTCGGTGAGCGAGGCGAGGTAGAACGGCACCACGCAGCCGCAGCGGTCACAGTCGGCCTTGGGCCCCATCATGCATTTTTCCTTCTGCACGCCGTCGGGCCCGAACGCGAAGGCCTTCGTCGAGAAGAGACAGTTGTCGGTCACCTGCCGCGAGATGTCGGACTTCATGAGCCGGAACGCGCGCTCGGGGAGCACGAAGAAATCGCCGTAGATGCGTTTCAGCTCGAGCAGCCGGTCGAGCACGACGTCCCGCTCGGCGAGCGGCAGGAACAGGCTGTCGTCGCCGTCGCACATGTCGCCGATGGGCGTGTAGAAGTCGAACGTCATGTGCCGCGCGCCGGCCGCGGCCCAGTCGATGACGGCCTGCTCGAGGCAGTGCGCGTTCGCCCGCGTGATGCAGTAGGCGATCGTCACGCTCAGCCCGGGGTGATCGGCGACGTTCTTGATCGCCTTGGCGTAGATCCCCGACTTCCGGCGGATCTTTTCGTGGATCTCCTGGTCGCCGTCGATGGAGATGTACCAGCTCACGTCGGGCCAGTCGGGCAGCGGAATGGTGCCGTTCGTGACCACGGTGTTGTATTTGAAAAAGCGCCGGCCCTGCTCGATGAGCTGCCTTCGCATGAGGGGCTCGCCGCCCACCCACGTGCACTGGAAGAACGGAAAGTCCACGCGCGAGGTCGTGGCTTTCAGGTGCTCGAGCTTCTCGATCCAGGCCTCGACCGCGAGCTGCGGCGTCGCCTCGTACGCCGGCGCGGCGCCCTCGCTGCCCTCGAAGAAGTAGCAGTGCGAGCAGCGGAGGTTGCAATCCTTGGTGACGTCGATCGAGCCGAAGGCGTTGCGGGGAAAGCCGAAGAGGAAGAAACCCAGCTTCGCGACGTCGAACGCGGTGACCAGAGCTCGCTTGCGCGCGGGCGGCGGCGTGTGCTGCCGCGTCAGAAGACTACCCGGCGTTTCCAGCATCCCGCCGTCATACGCTGGGAGGCCCTAAAACTCCAGCTCGAATCCTTCCGGCATGGGCTCTTCGAGCGTGAGGTCTTCGCGCACGACGACGTCGACCCTCGCGTAGCGCGGACCCCGGTTGAGCGCCGATTCCAGACGGTCCATCGCGTGCCGCGCCCCGCGCGCGACGATCTCGACCCGCCCGTCGGGCAGATTCCGCGCGACGCCCTGAAGGCCCAGCGAGCCGCCCGCGCGACCCACGAACGCCCGGTAGCCCACACCCTGGACGCGCCCCGACACGAGCCACCGTGCGGCCACGGTCTCCCAGCCGGTCGGGTGACTCAGCGCGTCGCGTTCTTCGTCCATCCGAACTTCCCCACGAGGGGAACGTACGCCACGTCCCCCGCGTCCTCCGTGCGCGTGCGCCCCGAGGGCAGCTTCTTCACCACCAGGAGCCGCTGCTTGTCACGATCCCCCACCGGAACCACGAGCCGCCCCGTGGGCCCGAGCTGCGCGAGGAGCGGCTCGGGCACCTCGGGCGCCGCGGCCGCGACCACGATGGCGTCGTAAGGCGCGTGCTCGCTCCAGCCGTAGGACCCGTCGAAGACCTTCACCGAGACGTTGCGGATCCCCAGGAGCGTGAGCACCTTGACGGCCTCGGCCGCGAGCTCGGGCACCCGCTCGAGCGTGTAAACGCGGTGGGCCACCCGGGAGAGGATCGC
Source organism: uncultured Holophagales bacterium (assembly GCA_964643185.1). Lineage (GTDB taxonomy): Bacteria > Acidobacteriota > Thermoanaerobaculia > UBA5066 > UBA5066 > JAEUQS01. The sequence goes on along the minus strand of CAZXSG010000633.1, from coordinate 535 downwards.
CGCTTCGTATCCCGAGCCCGTGCCGATCTCGAGCACGCGCGAGCCCTCGCGAACCCCGGCCAGCTCCACGGATCGGGCCACGTTGGCCGTCTGGGTGATCGTCTGCCCGTGGCCGATGGGCAGCGCGTGATCGCCGTAGGCCTCGCCCGAGAGCGCGTAGGGCACGAAGAGGTGCCGGGGGATCTCCTCGATCGCGGCGGCGACGCGCGGGTCTTTCAGGAAGCCCGCGGCCTTCAGCTTCGCCACGAGGGCACGCCGCTCGTTCGCGCCTGCCTGCGCAGCGCGGGAAACCTCGGGGGTTACGGGATTCACGCGGGAAGGTTAGCCGATGCGACCGGCCAGATGCGCCTCGAGACCCGCGAGATCGGCCAGCGCGCGGTAGTTCGTGAGGTCGAGATGGAGCGGTGTAAGAGAGACGTAGCCCTCCGCGACGGCGAGGAGATCCGAGCCGTCCACGGCGGTGTCGACGTGCACTCCGCCGATCCAGAAATACGGCTTGCCGCGCGGATCGATCTTCTCCACCACGTAGTCGCCG
>CAZXSG010000632.1:0-3582 GCA_964643185.1 uncultured Holophagales bacterium | reverse complement strand
CAGTTCGGGGGCAACCACACCTTCACCGGCCAGACGGGTTCCTGCGCGGGCGGCAACCGTAACGGTCCGACGGCGTTCGAGGTCGGCAGCGGCTCGACGATCATGGCGTATGCCGGCATCTGCGGGGCGGAAGACCAGCAGCCCCACAGCGACGCGATCTTCCACGGTGGCAGCTACGACGAGATCCAGACGGAGATCTCCGGGAATTCCTGCTACACGTCCACGGCCACCGGAAACAACCCGCCGGTCCCCAATGCCGGGGCGAGCTTCACCATCCCCATCGGCACGCCGTTCGCTCTGACGGGCTCGGCGACCGACCCGGACGCCGGAGATGCGGCCGGACTCACCTATCTCTGGGAAGAGATGGACGCGGACGCCATTGGTACGTTCTCACCGGCTCCCCCGAACAACGATGTCGCCTTGCTGAGGCCCATCTTCCGGGACTTCGTCCCCGTCACGAGCCCCACGCGCACCTTCCCGGCGCTCACCCACATCCTGAACAACAACAACATCCCGCCCACGACGCCTGTGAGCGAGGTCCTCCCCTCGCGCACGCGCACCATGAACTTCCGCCTCTCGGTGCGGGACAACAAGCCCAACGGTGGCGGCGTCAATTTCGCCAACACCACGGTCAACGTCAACGCCGGCTCGGGTCCCTTCTCGGTCACGTCGCAGAACACGGCCACGAACTGGAACGTCGGTCCCCAGACGATCACCTGGAACGTCGCGAGCACCACGGCGGCGCCCGTGAGCTGCGCCAACGTCGCCATCACGTTCTCGGCCGACGGCGGCACGACGTTCGGAACGACTTTGATCGCCTCGACGCCGAACGACGGCTCCGAGAGCGTCGCGGCACCCCCGGTTCCCACGGCCACGGGCCGGGTCAAGGTCGCCTGCGTCGGCAACATCTTCTTCGACATCAACAACGCGGCCATCAACAACACGGGCGTTCCGGCCGGCCCGGCGACCAACCTCACCGTGACGGGCCACCCCTCGCCGTCCACCCAGTGCGTGCAGCAGACCATCACCGTGACCGCGCGCGACATCAACGGCTCCGTGGCCACGAGCTACGTCGGAACCGTCATCTTCTCGAGCTCCGACGGCGCTGCCACCCTCCCTGCGAATTACACGTTCACCGTGGGTGACGCGGGTGTGAAGACGTTCAACGTCACGCTCCGCACCACGGGCTCCCGCACGATCACCGCGACAGACACGGTCGTCGGCACGATCACCGGCACGCATTCGGCCATCACGGTCAACGCCGTCGGCACGCCCACGGCGGGCAGCAACTCGCCCATCTGCACCAGCCAGACCCTGAACCTCACGGCCACGACGATCCCGGGCGCGACGTACTCGTGGACGGGTCCCGGCGGCTACACGTCGACCCAGCAGAACCCGTCGATCATGGGTGCCACGGCGGCCCAGGCGGGCAACTACGTCGTCAAGGCCATCATCGGCACGTGCGAATCCACGACGAGCCAGACCACGGTCGTCGTGAACAACACCCCCTCGGCGCCCAGCATCACCGGCGCCACGGCGATCTGCACGAACGCCCCGCTCTCGCTCTCCGCCTCGGCCGGCTACACGGGCTACCAGTGGTACCGCGCCGGCAACCCCATCGTCGGTGGCACCAGCCAGACGTACAGCGTCGCGTCGGCCCAGGCGGCCAACGCCGGCGACTACGCGGTCACGGGCACCATCGCCGGCGGCTGCACGTCGCCCCCGTCGGGCAACACCACGGTCACGGTCGCGCCCTGCGCGGCGCTCACCGTGGGCTCCATTTCGAAGTCCTGCGGGTCGACCACGGGCGGCCTCTCGCTCACCATCAACGGCACGAATTTCCAGCCCGGCGCCACGGTGTCTCTCGTCAACATTCCCGCCACGGTCACGAACGTGACGCCCACGCAGATCACGGTGACTACGGGAGCACGCGTGCCGACCACTCCGGCTCAGGGCAACGTGCGCGTGACGAACCCGGATACGCAGTTCGCGCAGATTCTGGACGGCTTCTCGTACGGCCTCCGCGGTGACGCGAACGGCAACGGCTCGATCACGCCGGCCGACTCCATCTACCTCAACCTCGCGATCTTCCTCGGCGGCAACCCCGTTCCCACGCTCTGCAACGGCGACGCGAACTCCACGGGCGCGATCACGCCCGCGGACTCCATCTACCTCAACCTCTTCATCTTCCTCGGCGGCACGGCCCCCGGGCCCTGAGGCGTTTAGCTCGCACACTGAAAACAGAACGGCCGCCTTCGGGCGGCCGTTCTCTTTGTACGCCCAGCGCTCAGTTGGTTTCGGGCCGCTCACGACACTTCGAGTCACAGGGGAACGAAGCCAGACATGCGAAAACGACGATTCAACCGATTGGTGATGGCCGCTCTCCTCGCGTCGACGGGCAGCCTCTCCGCAGGGACCTTCCTGGTGAGGCCCGGTCTGGCGGTGCCCACGTCGGCCAGCCCGGCCGCGCTGCTCGGCGCCTTCGACCTCGGCGAACGGTATTGCGACCCTCAGCGCTGCCTCGTGATCACGAGCCGGTGGGATCAGGAGAACCGCCTTCGGCGTCTCGCCGGCGCCAACACGATCACGCTCACGGAGATCACGGACAAGTTCGTCGTTCACCTCTTTGATATCGACTACGACTTCGCCACGCGCAGCTTCAGCGAGGCCTTCGCGGGCGACTCGGAGCTCTCCCCCGACCCGGAGGTTCTGGGTATCGTCTTGTTCCGGAGCTACCCGGACGAACGGTGGCTTTCGACCGTCAGGCAGCACGGGCTTCGCGGCCTCCACGCCTTGGGACACTTCGCCCGCTATGTCTACGGGAGCAGGGCCGCGCTCGAAGCCCTGCCTCGCGACCTGACCTTCGTCGAGGGCGTCCTCGAGGTCCCGCTGGGAATCAAGCGGCGACCGCTTCACCCGCTCGAGAAGGACGGCCTCACGCTGGTCGTCCTGGTCGACCTCGACGTCAGCCCGGCCAAGGCAGCGATCCACGAGATCCTGGGGTACGTACCGACGCCGGTCTTCGATCTCGGCGGACTCGTCGGCTACCAAATGTCCCTGAGCGCGGATCAACGAACTCTCCTGAGTCTGTTCGGAGAGACGTATGGTCTTTACAGTACGCTCAGGCTCCCCAATCCCTCATGAGGAGGCTCATCAGAGACTCAGTGCGCTTCGCCGAGAACCTTGGCGGTGAACGCGGCGAAGAGCGCGCTCGAATCGTGCGGACCGGGCGCGGACTCGGGGTGGTACTGCACCGCGAAGACCGGACGGTCCTTCAGCCGGAACCCCTCGCACGTGCCGTCGTTGAGGTTCACGTGCGTGAGCTCGGCGTTCGCGGGCAACGTCGCGGGATCCACCGCGAAGCCGTGGTTCTGCGACGTGATCGAGACGGCCCCGGATTCGACGTCTTTCACGGGATGGTTCACGCCGCGGTGCCCGAACTTCAGCTTGAATGTGGACGCGCCCACCGCGAGGCCGAGGAGCTGGTGCCCGAGGCAGATGCCGAAGACCGGTCGGCCGGAATCCACGAGGCCCTTCACCTCCTGAACGCAGACCGTGAGCCCCGCGGGGTCGCCGGGCCCC
>CAZXSG010000631.1:1678-3585 GCA_964643185.1 uncultured Holophagales bacterium | reverse complement strand
CGGTGAAGGCGTAGGAGACTCAACCGGCTCCAACGCTTCCACGGGGACGGGCTTCGGAGCCGGGACTCTCCCGAAGAGTCCCAGCTCCTCGTCCCGCGCCGCCAGGTACTCCTCCTCGGTCAGCGCATCCACCGAGCGGAGCTTCGCGAGCACGTTCACGACGAGCCGCGCGAAGCCCGGGCGCAGCGTGCCGCCGGCAATCGAAGACTGGTACTTCACGGGCCCGGGGATGAGGGACACGAGGAACGCCATCTCCTTGGGTGTGAGCGCTTCCGGCGGCTTGCCGAAGTAGAAGCGGCAGGCGGGGCCGAGGCCGTGGACCTTGGGTCCCCACTCGATGACGTTGAGGTAGATCTCGAGGATCCGCTCCTTGGTGAGCGCCGACTCGAGAAGCAGTGTGAGCGCGGCCTCCCGCAGCTTCCGGGCGACGGTCTTCTCCCGCGAGAGGAAGAGGTTCTTCGCGAGCTGCTGCGAGATCGTCGAGCCGCCGCGCGCGGACTCGCCGCGGATCCAGTTCGTCGCGAGCGCGACGGGCAGCTCGCGGAGGTCGAGACCTTCGTGGGAGAAGAAGCCCGCGTCCTCCGAGATCGTCAGCGCCCTCACGAAAAGAGGCGGCACGCGCACGAGCGGCACGAAGCCCGGAGCTCCGTCGCGAAGGTCGATGTCGACGACGCAGTCCGGGTACGTCACGCGGTGGACGAACGGACCGCGCAGGGCCAGCAGCGCGGGCGGCAGCACCTCGGGAGCGCGGAAGCGCAGGTCGTCCTCCACGAGAAGCGACTGCGGATCCTTGAGGTGCCCCGAAAGCCGGTAGTCGAGCTTCAGGCTGCCGAGGTCGCTGCTGCCGGCCAGCGCGTCGGGCGGCGGCGCCCCGGACGCAGAGAGGAGCTCTTTCAGGCGCACCTCGGGCACGTGCAGCTCGAGGTCCACGATCGCGTCGCCATCCGTCACGAAGAGGAGGGCGTTTCCGTGGGCCTCGAGACCCTGGCCCTCCGCCTGCCAGCACTTCACGACGAGCCGCCGCAGCGGGACGTCCACGAGCGCTTCCGCCGAGACCTCGAGCGTCACCGGCGCTCCGAGACCGGCCTCCTCGCCGAGGGACGGCAGGCGTAGTCCCGATGCGTGCAAGTGAACCCGCGTTTCGTACACCGCGTCCTTCGGGTGCACCCGGGTCGCGCGGAACACGCCGTCCAGTCGTCCCGGCACGAGGAACGCCCGGCCCGCCTTCTTCACGGTTCCCCAGCGCGTCGCGTCGAGCGACTTCAACGACAGCTCGGCGCCTCCGGGAACGGCGCGGAGATGGAGGCTGCCCGCCCCCTCGCGCGTGAGCACCACGAACTCCCGGGTGAGCACCGGCAGCTCCGTGCGGCCGTCCGCGAGATCCACGGAGAGGCCACGCGCATGGAGAACACGCCCGCCGCTCACGTCGAGCGCGGAGACCCACCCGAGCGGATCGCGCCCGCCGAACGCGAGGATCGCCCCGAGCCTGCGGGCCTCGATGCGAAGTTCGCCCTTTCGCGCGGTGAGGTCCTCGAGCACGAACGCGCCCTGCCAGGCGAAGCGCGCGCGGGAGAAGGTCAGAGCCACGCCCCGTCGGGCCGCTTCGGACTTCAGCCTCTCCCCCACACGGCGCGCGATGAAGGGAGGGGCGAAGAAGGCCAGCAGGAGGACCAGGATCCCAGCCGCGGCAAGCAGGGCTGCCCGCCGGCGGCTTCGGGGAATCCGCGGAGCCTCGTCGGCTGGAGACATCGCGCCATGGTACGAGGCTCGGGCGTAGAGTCGGAGCGTGAACGAACACGTCGAGGCGCTGGCCGCGCTTTCGGATCTCCTCCTGGGGCGCAACGTGAAGCGGGGCCGCCACGAGCTGCCGGAAGACACCCTTCCAAACCGCCTCGTCGGTGTCCTTG
>CAZXSG010000631.1:0-1668 GCA_964643185.1 uncultured Holophagales bacterium | reverse complement strand
GGTAGGCCCGTGTGTGCGCGCTCGGGTGGCAGGCGGGGGGGTCGGGCTCCACGCGGTGGGCGGCCCCCGTGCTCCCGGTGTGGGTCGGGAGGCGCGTGGGCGCCTGGTGCTTTCGCCCGCCGGTACTTCAATTCGGCATGGTGTTCTGGGAGGTCTTCACCGTCCGCTCGAAGAGGAAGCTCTTCGCCTCCGAGCTGCGCAACGAGCGCGGCGACTGGGTGGTGCAGATCCCGGCGAGCTCGAAGGAGACCCTGCTCGTGAACCTCGACCTCGCCGAGACCTACGACGCCTCCCGGCCAGTCGGCATCTACTGACGCAGCGCGCCGAGCGCGCCGAGAGCACTGATGCGTTTGCCGCGTTGACGCAGGATGCCGTCACGCGTAGCTTCCCCAGCGTGCAGCAGGACGAGAGAACCCGCCGGGCGCGGAGCGCGATCGAGAGCGCGGCGCTCGCGCTGTTCTCCCATCAGGGCTACCGCGCGACGAGCATGCGGGACATCGCCGAGGCCGCGGGCGTCTCCACGGGCAGCGTGTACCACCACTACCCCGACAAGGAGACCCTGTTCCGCACGCTCCTCGACCAGTACTGGGAGGCCATCTCGAGCCCCGACTACCCCATGAACGCCGCGCTCGCCGCGGGCGCGTTCCCCGACGACCTCGAGGCGCTGGGCCTGGCCGCGCGCGAGAGCGTCACGCGGTACCGGCCTCACGTCGCGCTCATCTACGTCGACGTCGTGGAGTTCGACGGCGAGCACATCCGCAAGTTCTACGCGGGCATGGCCGAGCGGTTCGAGGCCTTCCTCTCCAAGAACCCGGCCCTGGAGCTCGAGAAGAAGCTCCAGCCGGGCATCTCGGCGCTCTCAGCCATCATGCTCACGAGCCGGATCTTCCTGAACTACTTCGCGGTCGAGGTTCTCTTCAACGTACCTCACCACTTCGGCAAGAACACCGACGCCGTGCTGGGCGAGATCGCCGACATCCTGCGCCGGGGGCTCCTCCGCGACGGTGGCGAGAAGAAGACGATCCGCCGGCCGCCCGTATCCCGGGCGCGGCCGCCCGTATCCCGGGCGCGGCCGCCTCGCAAGGCTGCGCGCCGCCCGACGGCCTGAAACGCATTCGGCCCCGCTTTCGCGGGGCCGAAGACCATTCCGGAGTCGGGTCTCCCGGTCTTACCGGACGAGGTTGTTGTTGTCGACGAGGAAGCGGCGGGTGCCCGCCGAGCGGACGTTGCCGCGGCCGTCGAGAACCTCGACGAGGAGATCGTGCTCACTGTTGGAGATCTTCGTGGTGTCGAGGTAGAACCGCCACCGGGCGTTGGAGCGCTGCGGGTAAGCCGGATACACGGCCGCGACATCGGGGCTCGCGAGGCCGAACTCGGCGTAGTCCACGTTGCGCACGGCGTCGATCTGACGGACGCCGTCGATCAGGACGCGCACCTGGACGACGTTGTCGAGGTCGAGCGCCCAGCCGAGGACCGGGAAGATGCCGTTGACGAACTTGTAGTTGTACGGATCGTCGACGTAGCCGAGCGGCGACGGGTCGAGGTTGCCCGTGGCGCACTCCATGGTGATGGGGATCTCGCGGAGGAGGCGGATCTGGTCTTCCTTGTCCGCGGCCTTGATCTGGAGGATGTGGCCACCCTCACGGAAGCCCCGCTGCGTGAGCAAGT
>CAZXSG010000630.1:0-3585 GCA_964643185.1 uncultured Holophagales bacterium | reverse complement strand
CCGCGCCTTCGGTGCTTTCCACGCCGATCGCGCCGTCCATCAGCTCGACGAGACGTTTGGAGATCGCGAGGCCGAGCCCCGTTCCGCCGAACCTCCGGGTGGTCGATGCATCGACCTGTGAGAACGACTGGAAGAGCCGCTCCCGCTTGTCCGCCGGTATCCCGATGCCGGTGTCGACGACCTCGAAGCGCAGACCCGCTCCGCTGGGCAGTCCGGCAGGACTGCCTGAGGCGATCCCTTGGGATCGCCCGGGCTCGCGGCGAACGTGAATCGTCACGTCCCCCTTCGCGGTGAACTTCACCGCGTTGCTGCCCAGGTTCAGGAGCACCTGCCGGAGCCGCGCGGGATCGCCGAGGACCCGTTCGGGAACGTCGGGCTCGACGAGGACCGTGAGCTCGAGGCCCTTCTCCTGCGCCCGGAGCGCGAGGATGTCGCTCGCCTGCTCGACGCACGTCCGCGGGCTGAACGAGATGGACTCGAGCTCCATCTTCCCCGCTTCGATCTTCGAGAAGTCGAGGATGTCGTCCACGATCCCGAGGAGCGCGTCGCCCGAGTGCTGCGCCATCTCGGCGAAGTCCCTCTGCTCGGGCGTGAGCTTCGTGTCGAGCAGGAGGCCCGTCATGCCGATCACCCCGTTCAGCGGCGTGCGGATCTCGTGGCTCATGTTGGCGAGGAACTCGCCCTTCGCCCGGGCGGCGTCCTCGGCCTGCGCCTTGGCTTCGGCCAGCTCCTCTCCGCGGGCGGTGAGATCGGCCGCGAGCTTGCGCACCGAGGCGAGCGCGCGTGCGCGCCCCTCGCGGAGAACCTCGGCCGTGCGGCCGGTGACGCTGATGTAGAGATTGGCCAGGTAGAGGCAGACGAGCTTCGTGCCCTCCACCCCCAGCGGCACGGGCTGCCCTTCGACGAAGTGCAGATAGGCGAGAAGCGCGGCGTACGAGAGGACCGAAAGATGCGTGAAGACGAGGAGGCGGCGAAACGTCGTGTTGGTCTGATCGGCCACCCGCACGAGGAAGAGAAAGAACAGCCAGCTGCTCATCCCGCCGGTGAAGTACACGACGACGGTCAGCGGGAAGAGGTCCAGCGCGAGGAAGATGAGAGCGGTCCGCTCGCCGAGGCCGTGCGCGAAGGCGGACTTCGTCGCGACGTGGGAGAGCGCCGCGTAAGCCATCGTGGCCGCGAAGTACGCGGCGAGCACCTTCGGCCGGAGGACGCCCTCGAAGAACGTCTGGTGGCCGGCCAGGAACAGCGTGAGGATCGTGAAGCCGAAGGCTCGAAGCCGGGGCAGCTCGATGGAATGGAATCGGGCGGCGCGCTCCTCGGAGGCGCGCTGCCGGACCTCGCCGGGAGCGGAGTCGGCTTCCCGGGTTTCCATCACGAGATGCTACTCCCGGCGCGGAAAGAGTTGTTCAATGGCGGCATGACGAACGCCATGGCCGCTCTCTCCCGCAAGGCCGCGCTCACGCCCTTCACCTACGAGCCCGGACCCCTGAACGCGAACGAGGTCGAGATCGCGGTGACGCACTGCGGCATCTGCCACAGCGACGTACACCTCGTGGACGACGACTGGGGGCTCAGCCGGTACCCGCTCGTGCCCGGGCACGAGGTCGTGGGCACCGTCGCGGCCGTCGGGGCAGATGTGAAGGGATTCCCGGCCGGGCAGCGCGTCGGCCTCGGCTGGCAGTGCGGATCCTGCGGCGTCTGCGCGCTCTGCAAGGCCGGAAACGAGCACCTCTGCGGAAAGAGCGAGGCCACGGCCGTCTGGCACCACGGCGGCTTCGCCAGCCGGGTGAGGAGCGACGCCCGCTTCGTGATTCCCATCCCCGAGGCGCTCGCTTCGGAGACGGCGGCGCCCCTCCTCTGCGGTGGTGTCACCGTGTTCTCGCCGCTTCACCGGCTCGGCGCGGGGCCCGGCACGCGCGTCGGCGTGGTGGGGATCGGCGGTCTCGGGCACCTCGCGCTCCAGTTCGCTCGGGCTCTGGGCTGTGAGGTGACGGCGTTCTCCTCGAATCCCGACAAGGAAGCCGAGGCGCGGAGCTTCGGCGCGACGCGGTTCCTCGAAAGCACCACGAAGGGTCTCGAGGCGGCCCGGAACAGCCTGGACCTCCTGATCTCGACGCTCCACACGCCGATCGACGGCCCGGCGGCGCTGTCGGCTCTCGCGGCGCGGGGGACGTTCTGCGTCGTCGGCGCTTCCGGAAAGCCCATCGACCTTCCCGCGTTCTCGCTCATCGGCGGCGAGAAGAGCGTCACGGGCAGCGCGATCGGCAGCCCGTCGACGATCCGCGCGATGCTGGAGGTGGCCGCCGGGAAAGGCGTCGCGGCCCTGACGGAGCCGATGCCCCTCGCGCGCGCGGAGGAAGGACTGCAGCGCGTGCGAAACGGCAAGGCGCGCTACCGGGTCGTCCTGGCGATGTAACAGCCTTCCCGGGGCGTGCAAGAATCGGACACCGACCGGAAATGAGAATCGCTGGATACACCGTCGAAGAGGTGATCTACGCCGCCGCCGAGACGGTGGTGGCACGCGCCCGGGGAGGCGACGGGAAGACCGTCGTCCTGAAGTACCAGGACGGCCTCCATCCCTCTCCCGATCTCGATGCGCGCTGGCAGCACGAGCACGCGGTGCTGCAGTCCATTCGCTCGGAGTGGATCGTCCAATCCCTCGGGCTCGAGCAGGTCGAGAAGAGTCTGGTGCTCCTGCTCGAAGACTTCGGTTCGGCGAACCTCGCGCAGGTGATCGCCCGGCGCCAGCTCGATATGTCCGAGCGCATCGCCTTCGCCATCCAACTGACCATGGCGGTCAGCGCGGTTCACCAGCATCACCTGATCCACGGCGACATCTCCTCCAAGAACGTCCTCGTCGATGTTTCCGCGCTCCGGCTCAAGCTCTGTGACTTCGCGCTCTCGACGCGCCTGGATCACGAGCACAAGTCCAGCCAGGACGGGGTGCTGCTGGGAACGCTCGAGTACATGTCGCCCGAGCAGACGGGCCGCACCAACCTCGACGTCGACTACAGGAGCGATCTCTATTCGCTGGGCGTGACGCTGTACGAGCTGTTCTCCGGGGTCACCCCGTTTCGGTCGAGCGACCCGATGACCCTGGTGCACGCGCAGATCGCGACCCTTCCTGTGCCCCTCAGCGAGCTCGACCCGTCGATTCCCGGGCCGCTGTCCGGGGTCGTGCAGAAGCTGCTGTCCAAGTCGCCGGACGACCGCTACCAGAGCACGTTCGGGCTGAGCCAGGATCTCGCCACCTGCGCGCAGCAGTGGCACCGGCATCGCCGCATCGAGCCCTTCCCTCTCGCCACGAACGACGTCCCCGAGCGCTTCTCGATCAGCCAGAGGCTGTACGGACGCGAGGCGGAGACCGCCGGCATCCTGGCCGCCTTCGAGCGCGTCAGCGGCGGCCGCGCCGAGTTGCTCCTCATCAGCGGCTATTCCGGCATCGGCAAGACCGCCCTGGTGAGCGAGCTGAATCGCCCCACCGTGGCCCGTCGCGGGTACTTCGTGCGCGGCAAGCAGGACCAGTACAGCCGCAACCAGCCCTACTCCGCCCTCATCCAGGCTCTCCAGCAGCTGCTCCGCCAG
>CAZXSG010000629.1:0-3586 GCA_964643185.1 uncultured Holophagales bacterium | reverse complement strand
TCTCCACCAAGAACGGACCGCTCTCCGTCGGCACCGCGCGAGGCCGGTAGGCTCGGGGTTCCTCTCCCGGTGGGGGGCCTGGGGGGATCGAGAAACCCCCAGGATCAGATTCTGCTGGCGTCGATGAGCTTCGCGGCCCCTCGCGACAGGAGCAGCTCGGCGAGGGTGCGGCCCACGTCCGTGGGATCCGTGCCCTCGCTCTCCCCTTCCACGAGCTCCTCGCCCGAGAGGGAGAGCACGCGCCCCGAGAGGACGAGGCGGCCCGCGACGAAACGCGCGTGAGCGCCCACCGGAGCGCGACAGCCGCCGCGCAGCGCCGCGAGGAGGGCCCGCTCGGCCTGAGCGGTGGCCCGCGCCTCCGGAGCGTCCAGCATCGCGAGGAGCGCGCGGGTCTCCGCGTCATCCTCGCGGCAGGAGAGCGCGAGTGCGCCCTGCCCGGGCGCGGGGAGCATCACCTCGACATCCAGCCGCCGCGTCGGCACCTCGCCGCGGTCCAACCGGTCGAGTCCGGCGCTCGCGAGGAGGATCGCGTCGGCGACGCCCTCCTCGAGCTTCCGGAGCCGCGTGTCGACGTTCCCCGCGAGCGCGTTGCAGCGCAGATCCGGGCGGAGCCTCAGGAGCTGCGCGACGCGACGGGGAGAGCTGGTGCCGACGTTGCCTTCCCAGGGAATCTCGGCGAGCGGAACCTCGCGGGGCGAGATCGTGTTGTGCCGTGAGGCGACGATGAGCGCGTCCCGAACGTCCGCTCGCTCCGGCACGGCGGCGAGGACGAGGCCCGCGGCGTCCTCGGTGGGAACGTCCTTCAGCGAGTGCACCGCGAAGTCGCAGCGCCCTTCGCGCAGGGCGTCGTCGAGAGCCCGCACGAAGACGCCCGCCTGATCGCCTCCCGGCGGGGCCTTGCCCTCGCTCGAGAGCTGGTCGCCGTCGGTCTTCACGAGCACGACCTCGACCGGCACGCCCGTGAGCCGCGTGAGCTCTCTGGCCACCTGACCCGACTGGGCCCGGGCGAGCGCACTACCCCGCGTTCCCATGCGCAGCGCTTTCTTCATTCCCTCTCCTCGTCCAGCTTGAACAGCGCCCGGGCCGCCGCCGCACGATCCAGCCGCTCGTCGAGGGCTCCCTGCTTCAGAGAGACCGTCGGCTCGTGGAGGATCTTGGCGATCAGCCCCTCGGTGACCCGCTCGACGAGCTGCCGGTCCTCGATCGAGAGCCGCGAGAGACGCCCCGAGTGCTTCTCGAGCTCGGCCTTGCGCAGCGTCTCCATCCTCTCGCGCAGCCCCTTCACGACGTCCACCGTCTGGAGGCCCGAGTACCAGTCGTGAAACCGCCGCACGCTGTCTTCCACCACGGCCTCGGCGTGCGGCACCTCGGCGGCGCGCTCCTCGGTGTTCTTCCGCGCGAGCGCCTCGAGCGCGTCGACGTCGTAGCGGTACACGTCGGCGATGCCGTCGATCGCGGTGTCGATGTCGCGGGGCACCGCCAGATCCAGCACGAGGAGCGGGCCGCGGCGCCGGCCCGAGAGAGCGCGCTTCACGCCGGCCGCTTTCACCACGGGCTCGGTGGATCCCGTGGCCGACAGCACGATGTCGACCTGGGCGAAGGCGCTCTCGCGCTCCTCCCAGGGAATCGACGTCCCGCCGTACATCGTCGCGAGCGCCTCGGCGTTCTTCGGGGAGCGGTTCGTGATGGAGATTCCCTTGACGCCCGCGTCGGCGAGCAGACGGAGCGTGAGCTCGACGACCTCTCCCGCTCCGATGAGGAGCACGCGGCGCCCGGCCAGCTCCTCGAACACGCGGCCCGCCAGCTGGAGCGCGATGCCCGGAACCGAGGCCGGCCGCGTGCCGAGCGACGTCTCGGTGCGCACCCGCTTGCCGCATTCGAGAGCGCTCGTGAACAGTCGGTTCACCACCGCCCGGGAGGTCTTCATCTCCGTCGCGCGGCGGTGGGCCTCGCGGATCTGGCCGAGAATCTCGGCCTCGCCGAGAACCAGCGAATCGAGCCCCGACGCGACCCGAAAGAGATGCCGAACCGTCGCGCTGCCCCGCCCCGAGAGCGCGGCGCCGGCGAGGGTCTCGTGGTCGACGCTGTGGAAGCGCGAGAGGTACGCCTGGAGCTCCGGCACCGGATCGGCGTGCTCGGACACGCCGTAGATCTCGGCGCGGTTGCACGTGGAGACGATGGCTCCCTCGACGAGGAGGTGCTCGGCGAACATGCCGTTCAGGGCCTCCCGCGCGCGGTCGGGCGTGAGGCTGAGACGCTCCCTCAGGTCCAGCACCGCGGTCCGGTGATTCCACCCGACGAAAACGATCTCCATCAAGACGGTTGCGCCCGAGCCACCGGCGGAAACCGGTCGAAGCCGTGGACGCGCGAGAGCGCGTTCGAGGAGAGCGAGAGCGCGAGCAGCACGAGACCCGCGAGCGCGAGGCGGGCGGTGGTCACGGGAGCCGCGCCCCGATGGGCCCGGAACGCGACCATCGCGTAGAACCCGAACGTCGCGAAGGCGAGGAGCACCTTCGGGTCGAGGAGCCACCGGCTCCCGGGGTTCCACACCTGGACCGCCCACGCCACCCCGAAGCCGAGACCGAGAAGCTGGGTCACGACCCCGACGCTCAGGGACGTGCGCGTGGCGCCGACGAGAAACGAGAGGGACGGGAGGCGCGACGCGGTGGCCCCCCCGCTCGCGAGGTTTCGAAGCGACCGGCTCGCAAGGAGGTACAGGCCCGAGAGCGCGGCCGCGAGCGTGAACGCCGAATACGCGAGCATGTTGAGCGTGACGTGCAGGGCGAAGTAGGACCCCCGCATCTCCGGACCCGGGGACGCTGCTCTCGGAGGAAGCACGAGCGCCAGCAGCAGGAGGAGAAAGCTGACCGGCATGAGGAACGGGCCGAGCGCGCGATCCCCGTGGCGGATCTCGAGCACGACGTGCAGCGCCGCGAGAAAGAACCCGAAGAGCGAGAGCGATCCGAGGATGTCGGCGTAGGGCACCGTGTGGAGCGCGTGTCCCCGGGTCCACAGGGCGACGAGGTTGAAGATCGCGCCCATCGCCGCGCCGGCCGTGGCGAACGGGCCCAGCGATCGCCGGTCGAGGAAGACGGCGGCCGTGTACAGCAGCGCCGCGACCGCATAAGCGATGAGCGCCAGCGCACCGAGCAGGGTGTAAAGAGGAGGCATCAGGGGGAGCGCTGCTTCCATGGACCCGGGCCGAGGTTACCCGATATCGAGCGGCGTCGCGGCTACGGTCGTCAACGCCCCGCCTGCAGGCCGGAAGTCATGGAAACCACCGACACCACGTCGGCGAGGGAGTCCCTGGGGTAGAGGCGCGCCTTCAGGAGAACGTGACGGGCCGAGCAGCCAGGGGGAGCGATGCCGTCCGCGGCGGCGCTTTTCAGCAGCACGTAGAGATGGCCGTCTCCGGTCCGGAGCACGTTGACGTGCTCGCTCTTGGCGTACGTGGTATCTGGAAAGCTGGCTTCCAGGGCGCACTTCAGGCAAAAAACCTCTCCCTCGACCTCCATCGGCGCAACCGCCGGCGCGCGTTCCAGAGACTCGTTGACCTCCTGCGGGGAGTAGGCGCCGGGCTCCGCAT
>CAZXSG010000628.1:0-3621 GCA_964643185.1 uncultured Holophagales bacterium | reverse complement strand
CACAGCGCCGGGGCTGGTCGGGATGTAGGTTCGCGTCGTATCGGTCTCGACCGGGCCGGCGGTAACGAGCGGGTCTTCCTGGGTCAGGCGATCCATCAGAGGGTGCTCGGAGAGTTCACCCGGTCGCTGCCGGGCTATCGCAGCGAGGAGCGCGTCGCTTTCTCGTTCCCCGTCGACGACTTCACCGTGTCGTTCGAAGGGCGCCTCGACGGGCGCTACGAAGACGCCTTGGAGCGCGTGATCGTCGACGAGGTCAAGTCCCTCCATTTCGCCGAGGATCTGCCCAAGCTCGCGGGCTCGCCGCGGCTTTCCCGCTACGAGCTCCAGCTGCGCTGGTACCTCTACGGAATCCACGTTTCCGAAAAACGCGACGTGGCGGGCCGGCTCGTCTTCGCCGACATCGAGACCGGCGCGTTACGGACGCAAGCCGTCTCGTTCGACCCGGAAGCGGTCTTCGCCGATCTCGTCCAGCGCGTGCGGGCGTTTCTCGACGTGCACTTCGAGTACCAGGCGCTCGCGGAGGCCAAAGCCGCCGAAGCGGACCTTTTGGAGTTCCCGTTTCCCGCCTACCGGCCCGGGCAGCGTGCGATGTCGGCCGCGGTCGCACGAGCCGCGGAAGACAGCGAGCACCTCCTCGTGGAGGCGCCCACGGGCATCGGGAAAACGGCCGCGGCGCTCCTTCCGCTCCTCCAGGCCGCGCTCAAGCAGGGCAAGCGCCTCTACATCCTCACGGCCAAGACGACCCAGCAGGAGAACTATCGGCGGGCCCTGGCCGCGCTCTCGAGCCAGGCCTTCCGGTCGCTGCGCCTCCGCGCGAAGCAGAGGATGTGCGCGAACGACGTGGTGCTGTGTCACGAGGATCACTGCCGGTTCGCGAAGGACTACGGCGGAAAGATGGAGTCCTCGGGCCTCCTCGACCGGCTGCTCCTCGCGAAGAGCTACCTGGACCCGACCGAGATCTTCGAAGAGGCGCGCCGCGAGGAGGTCTGCCCCTTCGAGGTCTCTCTCGAGCTGGCCGAGCGCGTGGACGTGATCATCGGCGACTACAACTACGTGTTCGATCCCATCGTCTCCCTCTCGGGCGCGCGCGATCCCGAATCGCTTTCGGACTCCTTTCTCCTCGTCGACGAGGCCCACAACCTCGTGGATCGTGGTCGCGGCTACTACTCCCCCGAGCTCTCCGAGGAGTCCCTCGTGGCGCTCGACCGGGAGCTCGGCGTCTCGGCTGCCCGCTCGGTCCCCGACGCCGCCAAGGCGCTCGGGCGGCTTCGCGATCTCGTGGTGACCGCGGCCTCGGCCGCGCTCGAGCCGGGCGAGAACGCCGGTCTCGTGGACCTGCGCCCGGCCGATCTCGACGATCTGCGCCTGGACCTCGAGTCGATCCTCGTTCGCCACCTCGCCGACATGAGGCAGGGCGGCGAACGGGTTCCCGACGACCCGATCCTCGACCTCTACTTCACGTTCGCGCGCTTTCACGACGTCCTCGCGCTCGCGGTGCAAGGCGATCGCTGCCTGGACGCCTTCGACGTCCTCGCGACGCGGGGCGAAAAGGGCTTGCGCCTCGCCATTCTCTGCAAGGACCCGTCGGGTCTCCTCGGGCCGATCCTCAACGCGGCGTCCGCGACCGTCGCGATGTCGGCCACGCTCACGCCTCCCGAGTTCTATCGCGATCTCCTCGGGCTGGATGTGGCGAGGACGAGCCTCCTGCGTCTTCCCTCGCCGTTTCCCAAGGAGAACCGGCGCATCGTGATCGCGCACGACGTCGACACCACGTACTCGGCGCGCGCCAAGGGAACCCCCGGAATGGCCCGGCTCGTGGCCGACCTCGCGAACTCGTGCCCGGGCAACGTGCTCGCGCTCTTCCCGAGCTACCGGTTCCTGGACGACGTGCGGGCGCACCTCCCCGGCTTCTCTTCCCGGAGGGTCTTGCGGCCCACGGATCGCTCCAGCGAGCTCGAGCGCGATTCGGTGCTCGAGGCGTTGTCCGACGGAGGACCTCCGGTCCTCCTCCTCGCGGTCTCGGGAGGCGCGTTCGCCGAGGGTGTGGACTACGCGGGCGAGATGCTCCACGCGGTGATCGTCGTGTCGCCCGCGCTTCCCGCCGTGCGTTTCGAGCAGGAGCGCATGAAGGAGTACTTCCAGGACCGCTTCGAGAAGGGATTCGAGTACGCCTACGTCATTCCCGGCATGACCCGTGTCGTGCAGAGCGCGGGACGCGTGATCCGCTCCGAGACCGACGTCGGGGTCATCGTGCTCGCCTGCAAGAGGTTCCTGAGATCGCCGTACCGCCGCTATCTGCCCGAGGACTGGTTCGACGAAAGTCCCGACGAGCTCGCGGAGAAGGACGTCGGCTCGGTGTCGCGCGCCTTCTTCGAGCGCGTCGCCCGGCGCGAGCTCCCCGTGACGCCCTTCGTTCCTTTGCTGCCACAATCCCGCTCATGAGCGGACCTCCGAAGACGCCCCTTCTCACGGTCGATGGACTCGTACGCGACGCCGGTGGGCGCGTGCTCCTCATCCGCCGAGGGCATCCGCCGTTCCAGGGTTCGTGGGCGCTGCCCGGCGGATTCGTGGACATCGGCGAGGACCCGCGCGACGCGTGCGTGCGCGAGCTGAAAGAGGAAACGGGCCTCGTTGTCGAGGTGGTGGAGCTCGGAGGCTTCTACGGCCACCCCGATCGCGACCCGCGGGGGCACACGTGTTCGGCCGTGTATCGATGCCGCGTGGTGAGCGGCGAGGCCGCGGGGGGTGACGACGCCGCCGAGGCACGCTGGCTCTCTGTGGAGGAGCTCGAGGGAGCGTCGATCGCGTTCGACCACCGGAGCATCCTGGCCGAGCTCCTCGAGGAGCCCTCCCTCCTCCCGAGCTAGAGTGATCCTGGGGGTTTCTCGATCCCCCCAGGCCCCCCACGGGAGTGATCCTGGGGGTTTCTCGATCCCCCCAGGCCCCCCACGGGAGAACCGCCGCGCTGAAAAAATTCATCTCAGACGGGCGTCGATCTCCGCCGCCACGTAGGCATGGGCCTCCGCATCGAAGTGGGTGTCGTCCGGCGCGACGCGGATGCTTTCGCCGTGCGGAAAGCGGGCGCTGAAGAGCGGGAGGAAATCGACGAGCGAAACGCCGTTCTCCCGGGCGAGCGCCGCTACCCTCTCGTGGGCCGGCTTCAACGGGTACGTGTCGTACCTCGAGACCAGCGGAAACATCACGAAGAGGGGCGGCTCCACGGAACGGGCACGCGACTCCCTCGCGAGCGCCGAGAAGGCCGACCGAAACGCCTCGAAGCGCGCTGGGAACGAAGGCTCGTCCTCGTTCCACGACGCGACGATCTGCGCCTCGTACTCCTCCCGCCCCGGGAACATCACGGCGCCCGTGAGGTCGCCGAGCAACCTGCAGATCACACTCGACCGGCCAGCGGACAGCATCGCCTGCCGGAGCCGCTCGCCGCCTCCGGGCACCGGTGCGAGGTCGTTCGGATAGAACGCGACGACGATCCGTTTCACGCTGCGGATCCGGCGCAGCGTCCCGAGGTATTCCCGCGGTCCCGCGCCGCGGAGACCCAGGTTGAACACCGGCTTGCGGGTTCTTCCGATGAGCGTCACCCAGGCTTCGCGTTCGGCGACACCG
>CAZXSG010000627.1:0-3625 GCA_964643185.1 uncultured Holophagales bacterium | reverse complement strand
GACCTGCAACCGCGGCGTCTTCCGCGCGCCCCTCGCGGGGCTCCGTGCGGTGGCCGAAGGCAAGGCGCCGTCGGTCGTGAGCCTCGGCTACGGAACGGCCGACGGCATGCGCAGCCCCGAGTGCAACGCGGGCGGGTCGCCGGCGTTCCGGGGCCGCGACGGGCGCCTCTACTTCCCCACGATCCGCGGCATCGTCGCGATCGCGCCGGAGAGAACCAAGGTCGACCCTTCGCCTGTCCCCGTCGTCATCGAGGAGCTCGTCGTCGACGGGCTGAGCGTGCTCATCGAGCCCGGCAAGGCCGTGAAGCTGCCGCCCGGCTCCGCGCAGATCGAGGTTAGGTTCTCGTCCACGCGGCTGCGCGTCCCGGAACGGCTGCGCTTCCGCACGCGCCTCGAGCCCCTCGAGAGCGGATGGGTCGACGTGGCGGGCCGACGGTCGGTGTACTTTCCACACCTCCGGCCCGGCTCCTTCTCCCTCGTGATCTCGGCCCGCAACGAGGACGGCGTGTGGGACGAGAAGGGCACGCGGCTCGCGTTCGCCATCGCTCCACGCTTCGTCGAGACGGGCCTCTTCCTCGTGCTCGTGGGAGCGCTCGTGATCGGCGTCGCGGCGCTTCTCTACCGGCAGCGGATGCGGACGCTGCGGGCTCGCGAGCGGGAGCTGACGACCCTCGTTTCGCTGCGCACGCAGGACGTCGAGGAGGCCCTTCGCAAGGAAGCCGTCGCGCGGGCCGAGGCCGAGAAGGAAAGGGAACGGGCGGAGGAGGCCAATCAGGCCAAGAGCGCGTTCCTCGCGAACATGAGCCACGAGCTCCGCACGCCGCTCAACGCGATCATCGGGTACGCCGAGATGCTCGCGGAAGACGCGGCCTCGCGCGGCGAGCACGACACGAAGTCGGACCTCTCGCGCATCCACGGGGCCGGCCGGCACCTCCTGGGGCTCATCAACGACATCCTCGATCTCTCGAAGATCGAGGCCGGGCGCATGGAGATCCTCCTCGAGGTCGTCACCGTGGCACCGCTCCTGGCATCCGTGGTCGAGACGGTGAAACCCCTCATCGCAGCGCGCGGCAACCGCATCCAGGTGGAGCCGGCCCCCGACGATCTCGCGGTGCTCGCAGACACCGTGCGTCTGAGGCAGGTTCTCCTCAACCTCTTCTCGAACGCCGCGAAGTTCACGGAGAACGGCGTCATCACCGTCACGCTCCGGCAAGAGGACTCTCTCGTTTTCCTGAAGGTCTCGGACACGGGCATCGGGATGTCCCCGGAGCAGCAGTCGCGGCTCTTCCAGCCCTTCGTGCAGGCGGACGTGGGCACGTCGCGCCGCTTCGGTGGTACCGGGCTCGGCCTCGTGATCTCGCGCCGGTTCTGCCAGATGATGGGCGGCGACGTACTCCTCGAAAGCGTCGAGGGTCAGGGCTCGACGTTCACGGTGCGGCTGCCCGCGGCTCTCAGCGCCACGGCGAGCCCGGCCGCTCGCGCTGAGCTCGCGCGGCCGCGCTGAGGCCCCTGAGGAAGTCCTTTTCGGGGAGCACGCCCTCGGCGAGATCGCGCGGCTTGGGTGCGAGCGGAACCAGGAGGCCCGGACCGCCGTCGTCGGGCACGAGCCAGAGCGCCATCACGTGGAGAGCCGAGATGCGCAGGAGGCGGAGCTCGAACGGGTGCAGCAGAACTTCGGGGTGCGCTTCGGCGAGCTTCAGCGCGACCTCCGTCGCGGCGACGAACGGCCCGTTGTTCACATGGCTTTCCGCGGGTTCTGCCGGTGCGGAGGGCGGACCAGGAGGTCCTCCGGGGCGCAGAGGCAAAGGCGGTGGACCGAGCGGAGCCTCGACGGCGGCGATCGAGCCGTCGCCTCGGGCGACGAGGCAGCGCCAGCCCGTCTGCCGCGCCGCGGAGAGGCCTCGCCCCTCGGCAAGGTCCTCGCGGGTGAGGTCGTATACGGGGTGAGGCAGCGAGAACGCGATCTCGGCGGCCGCGACTCCCGCAAGCCCGGCGAGTGCGGCGCCCGGACGGGGGAGCCCCTCGCGCAGCTTGTGGATCGCGCGGCGGAAGCTGGGAAGGGCGATGGCGTGGCCTTCGGCGAGTCGGAGCGGCATCAGCGGGCCTTCGGTGCTTTCGTCGTGAGGTACGTCCACGCCCAGGTACCGCCGCCCTGATACGACGCGGGGAACTGGGAGCGGGGCATGGTGGTGTTCCCGAACATCGGGTCCTTCACCTCGACGAGGTCCTGCGACGGGTCGTAGCCGTCCACGCAGACGAAGTGCCCTCCGCCACCCGTCCAGTTGATCGAGACGCCGATGGGCTTTCCGCCGTTCAGCTCGGCGGAGATGCCGCTCGCGTCCGGCTCCTTCTCGAAGTCCGTCGCGAGGTGGCCCACGAGCGTCAGCGCGCGATCGAGGTACCAGGGCTGATTGCACGAAGACGAGCCGCCGTCCTGGCAGCACGACGTCTGACCCAGCTCGGTGTTCACGACGCCGCACTGTGTGAACGGGCTCGCGGGATCGTAGAACGCGGCGATGCTCGCGGAGACCGCGGCCCAGCACCACTCGGTCTCCAGCTGCGACTGCATGTCGAGGTTCAGCGACGTCATGGCCTTCACGGCCGAGGGGCGCTGCGGGGCCTCGGGGGGCTCGCCCAGAGGGATCCGCAGCGAGGAGTCGAGGAGGGAGCTCTTCGTCGTCATGTTCGGCGCAGCATTATCCGCGGAGTCAGCGGAACGGGGGGCCACCGACCCACACGACGAGGGAGCGCCGCAGGCCGCGCGTCACGGGCGTCACCCGGTGGATCACCCAACTCGGAAACGCCACGATCGTCCCCGCGTCGCGGGGCCCCGAGACGATCTCGTCCCCGTCGCGCAGCTCGAGCTGCCCGCCGTCGTAGTCCTCGGGTGCGGAGAGCTGCACGGTGAGGGAGAGCTTGCGCGTCAGCTCGGTGGAGGTCGCGGTCATGTCCACGTGCCAGCTGTAGCCGGTGCTCGGGGCGTGGTACTCCGTGAGCTGCGCCGGCTCGCCGATTCCCGAGAGGTCGAAGCCGTACGTTTCATTGGCCGCGGCGACGAGCTGCGAGAGACGGGCGAAGAACGGAAGGAGGTCTCGCGTGGGATACACCCACGACACATCGGTCTGCCGGAAACTCGGATTGGAGACTCCGCCAGGCGCCGTCGCGAGGAGCGCGCGCTGGCGCGGCAACGCGGACGTGCGCTCGATGAGGTCTGCGATCTCGGCCGGGGCGAGCCGGTTCACGAGCGCGACGAACGGCGGCAGAGACCGTGCGGCGATATGCGGAAACGCGAACATGTGTGGGTGATTATCGCGGCTACACTTTTGCGGTGACGACCGCCGAGATGCCCGCCGTGACGC
Organism: uncultured Holophagales bacterium; assembly: GCA_964643185.1. Lineage (GTDB taxonomy): Bacteria > Acidobacteriota > Thermoanaerobaculia > UBA5066 > UBA5066 > JAEUQS01. Next base: position 266 of record CAZXSG010000627.1, on the reverse strand, counting down.
CCAGGCCCACCTTCTTCGAGAACGTTCTCCCGGCCGCCCAGTTCGAGTCGCTGAGGCTCTATGCGCGGGCGCTCGCCGAGTCACCCTATGTGACCTACGAAGCCTGGGCTTCACGTCTCGTTCGGCACGACGATCCCTATCTCGCGCTGCTGCATCCCGCGCTCGTGCCGCTCGTCGAGCCGGCGGCGGGGGAGCCCGTAAAGCCCTCGTACGTTTTCTTCGCGAGCTACCTGGACGGGGCCTTGCTGCCGCCGCATACCGACCGA
>CAZXSG010000626.1:0-3629 GCA_964643185.1 uncultured Holophagales bacterium | reverse complement strand
GACGGCCTCCCCGCGAGCCCGCTGGGTCTCGCGCTCACCGGTGACGCGCGGCCCGATCTGGACGCCGTCGCGAGCGCTGTGGCGCTCCACGAGGCGACGGCCGCGCGCCTCGCCGCGAAGCTCTGCCTGCGCTTCGCGGGCTCGATCGACGAGCCGCTCGTGAGCCGCGTGGCGGCGACCTTCACGAGGTCGCGCGGCAACCTCGCAGCCACGCTCCGCGCCGTGCTCCTCGCCCCCGAGCTCCTCGATGCGCCGCCGCGCTTCCTGCGTCCGCTGCGGGGCACGGTCAGCCTCCTCCGCTCGCTCGAGGCCGAGAGCGACGGCGGCAAGGGACTTCAGGAATCGCTCCGCGCCATGGGCGAGCTGCCCTACGACTGGCCGACCCCCGACGGCTTCCCCGACGACGAGTCTGCATGGACCGGCCGCCTCGCCGCGCGCTTCCGGTTCGCCGCCGTGCTCGCGTCGGGCTCGGTGAAAGGAACGTCGATTCCCGCCGCGCTGCGCGAGGAAACCCCAGCGGCCCTCGCACCGCGGGTGATCCATCGCTCGCTCACGTTCCAGGAGCGCCGCGCGCTCTTCGCCCTTCCGCCCGAGACCGCGCGGGCGGCCCTGTTCGCGCATCCGGAGGCTCTCGTCGCATGAGCGACCGCATCCTCATCGTCCGCCTCGCCGGAGGCTGGGACTCCCTGAACGCCGTGGTGCCGCACCGCGAGGATGCTTACCACCTCGCGCGGCCCACGCTGGCGCTCTCGCCTTCGGACCTCCTCCCGCTCGACGACCGCTTCGCGCTGCACCGCGCGCTCGCCCCGCTCGTCCCGTTCCTTCGCGAGGGCACGCTCGGAATCGTCCATGCCGCGGGCCTGCCCGGTCAGGAGCAGCGCTCGCACTTCGAGGCCTGGGACGACGCCGACGCCGGCGGCATCTCCGCGAGCGCGACGGGGCGCCCGCACGGAGGCTGGCTCGCGCGCACGCTCGCGTCCCGGCCTGGGTCGGGTGCCTCACTCCGCGCCGTCGCGCTCATGGACGGCCCCGCCGCGCTTCTCTCGGGGGCACCCGGCGCGGCCTCGGCGGCCGGACTCGAGGAGCTCTCGCTGCCAGGCAGCGCGCAGGACCGCCGCACGCTGCAGACGGGCCTCGAGCGGCTCTACGCGCTCAGCCCCCTGCCCGTCGCGCGGGAGGCCCGCCGCACGTTCCGCGCGCTCTCGGCGCTCGAATCCCTGAGCCACGCCAGACGGCCCGAGGGCTTTCCCGACACGCCGTTCGGCCAGCGCCTCGCCGAGGTGGCCGGGATCTTTCAAACCGATATCGGGATCGAGGCCGCGGCCGTGACGCTCGGCGGTTTCGACACGCACGTGGTGCAGGGCACGGGGACGGGCTGGCTCGCGGGCCTCCTGGGCGAGCTCGCGACGGGCCTCTCGGCGTTCGCGCGGGCGCTCGGCCCGCGCTTCGCGAGAACCCTCGTCCTCGCCTACTCGGAGTTCGGCCGCCGCGTGAGGGAGAACGCCGGCGCCGGAACCGACCATGGCCAGGGCGCGGCGGTCTTCGTGCTCTCGGGCGCGCTCCGCTCGGGGCGCGTGCACGGCGCGTGGCCGGGCCTCGAGCCCGCGAACCTCACGGGCCCAGGCGATCTGGCGCCCGTGAACGACCTGCGCGACGTGCTCTCTTCGGCGCTGGGCCTCGACGCGGGAACGCACGCACGGGTCTTTCCCGGGCACAAACCCGGCCCGCGGCTAGACTTCGAAGGGCTCGCAACGTGATTTTCCAAACGCTCCTCGCGACGTTTTCGTACGACGTGACCGGACCGGAACCTGGCCCCGACTCCGCCCTCGTGGCCGGCGTGCTCGCCGGTGATGGCGAGAGCGTGGCGCTCTTCGTGCGGCGCTATCACGGGCTCGTCTTCGGAATCGCCTACCGCATGACGGGCGACGCCTCGCTCTCGGAGGACCTCTCCCAGGAGGTCTTCCTGCGGGCGCTGGCCGCGCTTCCGAAGTTCGACACCGCCCGCCCGCTCCTGCCCTGGATCAGGAGCATCGCCGCGCGGCACGTGCTGAACTTCGTGACTCGCTCGCCCCGCCGCAGGGAGACGGCCCTCGAAGGCAGCCCCGTGGCGCTCGGGCTCCTCGAGCCCGGCGAGAGCCCCCACGAGCGGCTCGAGGCGAAGGAAAGGGAGCGGTCCGTGCGGCGGGCACTCCTCGTGCTGCCCGAAAAGCAACGGCTCGTGATCACTCTCAAGTACGGCGGTGATCTGACCGCCGAGGAGATCTCGGACATCCTGGAGGTGCCACGCAATACCGTCAAAACCTGGCTCCTCCGGGCCCGCGAGATCCTGCGCAAGGAGCTGACCCGTGTCGGCTGAGTCCGTGCTCCGCTGCGACGAGGTGCGGCTCCTCCTCGACGACCTCCTCGACGGCGAGCTGCGCGGCAGCGTGATGCGCGACGTGGAGGCCCACCTTCGGGGCTGCCAGGCCTGTACGGGCCTCTTCAGGGCGATGAAGGACACCGACACCATCCTCTCGACGACGTTTCCGGTGACGCCCCCGCGAGGGCTGGACGCCCGGCTCGTGGCCCGCCTCCTGGCCGAGCGCCGGCCCGTCGAGGCCCCGCCCGCCCGCTGGGAGCGCCCCGTCGTGGCGCTCAGCGCGGTGCTCTTCGGCCTGGCGCTCACGCTCGGCCGCGATTCCATCGCGACGCTGTGGGCCGAATTTGTTCAGCCCTCCGGGCCGGGGAACGCCTTCGGCGCGCTTCTTGAATTCGGCGCGCCCCTCCCGGCCCTGGCCTCGGCTCGTCTGCCTGTTTCCGCGTGGGTCGCGAATGCCGAGCAGCTCCTCGTGGGGCTGGGCACCGGCCTCACCGGTGTCGCGCTCGCCCTCGTCGCCGTGCAGATCCTGGGTAGCGCCGGGCTCCTCTTCAGAAACGACCGGGACGGGAAGCGACGCGCGTGACCGCCGTCGAGCTCATCACCGTGGAGCGGGCGTTCTCGCTCGGCGCGGCGGGGGCCTCGGCCCTCGCGCTCCTCGTCCGCGCGCTCGCCCCGCGCGCCGTGGCGAGCGCCGACGGCGTGGCCGCAACGCGCTCGGGAATCCGCCGTTTCCTCATGGGTCTCTTCAATGGCCCCGCTCTGTTCCTGCTCTCGGTGCTCCTCATGAAGGGCGGCCCCGGCAAGGTGCCTGGCGTGCTCCTCTTCCTGCTTCTCGCGGGCCTTCTCCTTTTCGGGCTGCCGGAAAGGGCAGTATGGGCGGGGGAGCCGACCGACAAGATCAAAGACACCACGGACAAGATCATCGCGATCGTCACCAACCCGGAGCTCAAGAACGCCTCCAGGGAGAAGGAGAGAAGGAAGTTGGTCCGGCAGGCCGTCGATGAACGGTTCGACTGGGACGAGATGGCACGCCGCTCCCCGGGCACCGCGTGGGGGCCCAGGACCCCGGAGGAGAAGAAGGAGTTCGTGACCCTTTACGGCGAGCTCCTCGAGCGGACCTATCTCGAGAGGGTGGAGAGCTATTCGGGCGAGAAGGTGCTCTACCTGGGAGAGTCCGTCGAACAGGACTACGCCACGGTCAACGTCAAGATCATTACCGAAAAGAACTCCGAGATCCCCGTGGAGTACAGGCTGAGAAAAAAGGGGAACG
>CAZXSG010000625.1:0-3632 GCA_964643185.1 uncultured Holophagales bacterium | reverse complement strand
TCGTGGCCGGACGTCGGGGTGGCTACTGCTTCGAGCAGAACGGACTTCTCCTCGTGGTGCTCCGCGCCCTCAGCTTCGACGTCCTCCCGCTGGCCGCCCGCGTGCGGCTCGGCGCGACACAGCAGACGCCGCGCACGCACATGTGTCTTCGTGTGACTGCGGAGGGGCGGAGCTTTCTGTGCGACGTGGGGTTCGGGGGCGGGGGAATGCTCCTGCCGCTGCCGTGGGAGGTGGACGCGATTCACGAACAGTTCGCCTGGAGGTATCGGCTCGTACAGAGGGGGCAACTGTTCACGCTCCAGGGATTCACCGACGGCGCGTTCCAGGACTTCTAAACGTTCGACGAGACCCCGCAGGAGCCGGTGGACTACGTGCTCGCGAGCCACTACACGTCGACGCACCCGGAGTCCCGCTTCGTCACCACGCTTACGGCGCAGCGCCCGGGAATCGAATTGCGACGCATCCTGCGAAACCTCACGTACTCGGAGAACCGCGCTGGCGTTCTCACGGAGCGCATCCTCGAGGGCCCCGAAGAGCTCCTCGAGGTGCTGGCGCGAGAGTTCGATCTGCCGTTTCCGGTGGGCACGCGTTTCCGCGCCGTGCCGTGACTCCTCAGAACCTGTGGGTCGCCCCCAGGAACAGCACCCAGTCGGCGAAGGCCGCGTCTCCGTGCCGGTTCTCCGCGGCATCGGGAACGCTCACCGTCCGGTTGCGATAGAGCGCGAACGGGAGCCCCACGTTGAACGTGTTCGCGCCCCGGGAATACGTGAGGGCGGGCTCCACCGAGATGGCGTAGCCGGGCCGCCGGAATCCCGAGCTCGAGCCCAGGAGATCCTCCGCGGGCACGCCTTCGACGCGGACCCCGGCGCTCGCTCCGAGCCCCTTGACCCAGGGCACGGCCACACCCACTCCGCCCCCCCCCCGGAACTGATCGCCGCTCGCCATGCCCGACTCCTACGGGCGGGCGCGGTCCGTCTGCCCGCCGCTCGCGATCTCGGGGTTCCGCAGGTCGGACGTCGTGAGCTAGGCCGAGGCCTTGTCGCTCGCGAAACGCAGGAAACCGGCCGCGTCCACGAGGAGGCCGAAGCCACCATCACCGGGCTGGATCGACTGGTCCACGGTGCGCACGGAGCTCACGATGGTGCCGTTCGAAAACGTGCGCGCCGTGTCCACGACGTTGTTGGCGCCCGTGGGCAGCTTCAGGCCGAGGCCGACCTGGAAGTTGAAACGGGGACTCTTCTCGGGATCCAGAAGCCATCGGCGGCCCGAGACGATGAGGTCCCCCATTCCGCGCGCCTGCGTGACCGAGCGGTCGATGACCTCTCCCGCGGTGTTGCGGATGGGGTTCGAGCGGGTCGCCATGAGGTAGGGCACCGAGACCGCGAACGACGTGCGGGGCGACGCGTTGTACCGCACCGTGACGTCGGCCAGGTGAATCCGGTTGATCACCTGGCTGCCGTCCTCGAACCTCTCGTGCTGCTCCTCGGAGCCCACGAAGTGGCGGAACGATTTCTGGTAGCGCCAGGAGAGGGAGGCCTCCCAGGAGCCGGCTTCAGGAAAGGGTGTTGCATCCGCGCCAAACACGGGCGCGTCCATTCGGGAAGCCACTCACCCCTGGGAGAAGCCGTGGCGGGGGACGAAGGCGAGGAGCGCGAGGAGGGCGAGAGCCCCCAGTCGAAACGCGCGTCTCACCAGCGAGGTCGTCGAAGGTGTGTTCATGAAGCGGCGGAGTCTAGCAGTGCGCTTCAAGCGAGACGTTGATGCCGGGAGGCTAGCCCGCGCCGCCAATCTCGTCCCTTTCCAGAATGTCCTGGATCTCGGAGTTCGTGAGGATCGGTATCTTCATGCCTGAAGATCGCTCCTCGAACCGCGTTCTATCGGCGTCGCGCCGATGCTCGACTGCCCGTTCAACCCCGCATCCACGAATCGCGAGATGAGCTCGTTGACGTCGACCCCCAACCGAGCGGCCTGTCGTGCCGCTCGGTCCAGAAGGTGCTCGGGAAGATCGAGAGTCGTCTTCATGACGGGATTGTGATCCTACCTACCGCGGTCGGCCGAGCCGTCACTTCGAGCGGTGACAGCTCCCGCAGGACCCCTTGCCCACGACGAGGAGCGCCGGGTCGTCCTTCGGGTCCGCGTTGGCGAACAGCGCGGCCCGGTCGTCGAGGTTCGCGAGACGTTCCTCGACAGCGGACTTGTAGGGCCATTCGGCGTAGCCGGGGATCGTCTTGACGGACGCGAGGATCGCGCGGGCCTTCGCTGTGTTGCCGGCCTTCAGCTCGTAGTCGGCGCGGAACGTCTCGAAGGCCTCCATGTTGTGGGCCCAACGGGGCATGTTCTGGCAGGACGGGTTCACCTTGTCGCAGCCGTCGGCCGCGTTGATGGCCGCGAGGCCCTGCTGGAACCGCTCGCTGCCGCGCGGCGCGGGAAACGCGAGCATCGCCACGGAGAACGAGTGGAACGCGGGATCCTTGCGGAACGCCTCGAGGAGCTCGCCCATCACCTGTCCCTGCGCGGCGTGGTCGCGCTCGATTCCGGCGAGCGCGAGGCGCACGGGGACGAGCCAGCTCGGAATGCGTCCGTCGCTCGGGAGAAGCTTGGCGGCTCGCGCGAGGAAGCGTTCGGAGAGCATGAGGTGATCGAGGCCCACCCGGGACGACTGGTTCTCACTGGCCTGCCACAAGTGCGCGAGCCCGAGCAGGAGGTTTGTGCGGCCGTGTGACGGCGCGGCGGTGTAAGCCCCTGTGAGGATGCCGATCGCGTCGGCGGGTCCGGGTGTGCCCTCGCCGAACGCGGAGAAGAACACTTTCTCGGCCTGCGCCACGACGGGGGGCAGGGGAGCGGACGAGGCGGGCGCCTCTCCGTAGAGCTTCGAGGCAGCGAGCAGCCAGAGCGAGGTGCCGAGGGCGATGAGTCGAGCGGAGCGGGCGGCGGCGTTTTGCATGATGTCCTCCGCTCGCCAATGTGGGCCGGCGGGACGCCATCCACATCGCCCGAAGGTCATGCGTCCGAGGGGTGACTTTCGGCAGGGGTGGATGGCGGCCGCGGTGCTCCGGGGCTCCCGTCAGGAAACGGTCTTGGTCGGGGGAGCGCCCAGTTCGGCCTTCAGCCGTTCTGCCAGGAACTGCTTGAGCAGGGACTGGTAGGGAATATCCCGCTTGTTGGCGAGGACTTTCAGCTGCCCCAGCATGGACGCGGGCAGGCGGAGCGATATGGTCCGGAGCGTCGGCTTCAGCTTGGGAAGCGTGCGTCTCCCGGTGCCCCAGTCGACGAACGCGGTGGCGTCGTTCGTGGCCCAGAAGGCGCGTTCAGCCTCCTCGGTAGGAAACGACGGAACGGACTTGCTCTTTGGCTTGGCCATAGGCACGCACCTCTCGACGCGTCATGTTCCGGGGGGAGTTCCCCATCCTACATACCTCACGGATGCGTCCTTGGCCCGGCATGACTTCCGGCACTGGGCCGTTCGACGCGATCGCACTACGATGGAAGAGTGACCAGCATTCCCCCCGAGGACCGCTCGCCCGCGGATCGCCTTCTCGTTCCCGCGGGGCTCCTCACGGTTCTCGTCGGCGCGCTGCCTGTGGGAATCGAGCTCTGGGCCAGGACGGGGTTTGCCGAGGTCAGAGATGCGC
>CAZXSG010000624.1:0-3635 GCA_964643185.1 uncultured Holophagales bacterium | reverse complement strand
CGGGCGACGCGTTCTACCGCCAGAGGGTCACGGTGCTCCTCGTGGACGACCAGAGGATCATCGGCGAGAGCATCCGCATCACGCTGCTCGCCGATCCCGATATCGAGTTCCATTTCGAGAGCGATCCGTTCGCCGCTCTGGAAACGGCCGCGCGCGTCTCGCCCACGGTGATCCTGCAGGACCTCGTCATGCCGGGCCTCTCGGGCCTGGACCTCGTGTCGAGGTACCGGGCCGACGAGCGCACGCGGCACGTTCCGCTCGTGGTGCTCTCGACCAAGGAGGATCCGAGCATCAAGGCCGAGGCCTTCACCCGCGGCGCGAACGACTACCTCGTGAAGCTGCCGTCGGCCACGGAGCTTCTCGCCCGCATTCGCTACCACTCCAAGGCGTACGTCGACGCGCAGCAGAGCCGGCTCGCGTACGAGGCGCTCCTCGAGAGCCGTGAGCGGCTCGCGCGGAAGACCGAAGAGCTGGAGATCCGCAACCGGTTCATCCGCAAGACGTTCGGCCGCTACTTGTCGGACGACGTCGTGGCGAGCCTCCTGGAATCGCCCGAGGGGCTCGCGCTGGGCGGCGAGAGCCGCAGCGTGACGATCCTCATGTCGGATCTGCGCGGCTTCACGTCCTCGGCGGAGCGCCTCTCTCCGCAGGACGTCGTCCGCGTGCTCAATGGGTATCTGGGCCGCATGGCCGACGTGATCACCGACCACCGGGGCACGATCGACGAGTTCATCGGCGACGCGATCCTCGCGCTGTTCGGAGCGCCGCTCCTGGCGGAAGACGACGCCGAGCGGGCCGTGGCGTGCGCCATCGAGATGCAGCGCGCCATGGCGGGCGTGAACGCCGAGAACGTGGCGAATGGTCTTCCCGTCCTCGAGATGGGCATCGCGCTCCACACGGGCGAGGTCGTGGTGGGGAACATCGGGTCGCAGACTCGCGCGAAGTACGGAATCGTGGGCTCGAACGTGAACCTCACGGCCCGCATCGAGAGCATGTCGGTGGGCGGGCAGGTGCTCGTGTCCGAAGCGACGCGGCTCGCGGCCAAGGAGCGGGTGTTGGTGGGCCAGCAACTCTCGGTAAAGGCCAAGGGCTTCAAGACCGCGCTCACGGCCTGGGACGTGAAGGGCATCGAGCGCGAGGGTGTGGCGCTCTACATGCCCGAGGCCGAGAAGGACGATCTCGTTCCGCTGCAGAACGCCGTGGGGGTGAGGTTCGCGCTCGTGACGAACAAGCAGGTGGAGGATCTGGGGCGCGAGGGCCGGTTCGTCTCGCTGGCCCGCAGGTCGGCGCTCCTCGTGCCGCTCGAGGGCGAGCCCCCGCCGCCGCTCTCCGATCTCCGGATCCGGCTCCTCCTCGACGACGGCTCGGAGCTGTCCGCGGATCTCTACGCCAAGGCGGTCGGCGAGGGGGCGTCGATCGAGGGCGTCCCGATCCGGTTCACCGCGGTGCCTCCCGAAGCCCAGGGCTTTCTCGAGAAGGTGAGGGCGCGGGAAGGCGGAGGCTCGTGGTTCACGCTCACGGGCGGTTTCTCGCGGCTCTCGTCGCGGTAGGAAGAGGCCGAAGTGGTGGGCCCGGTGAGACTCGAACTCACGACAAACGGTTTAGGAAACCGCTGCTCTATCCACCTGAGCTACGGGCCCGGCGCCAAGGACGGCGGATTGTACGCGCGCGCCGATTCCCAGGAGAGATATCGTTCCCGGGTATCAGTCGGGTCATCGGGAAAGGAGACCGAGTCATGAGCGACCAGTCGGTAACCCATTCGGATCAGGTTTGGAGCGATCTCTCGGAGATGCTCGGCAAGCAGAAGAACGCCTACTCGATCAACGAGCCCGGGCATACCCGGGCCCACGTCGGGGGGCACGAGATCGACGTCCAGGCGGTCACCCGCCTCGGCGATTGGATCACCATCACGGGCTTCATCGTGGGCAAGCCCAAGGAGGGCGGACGATCGAGCATCGCGGTGGTCCAGCACGCGTCGCAGGTGAGCCTCATCGTGCTCCCGCCGGACTCTCTACTCCCCTGACCTCGATCCGGACGGTCCGGCCGGCAGCTCCCGGTAGAGGATGACCGTGTCGTGCCGGGCGCCATCCGCTTCGACGGTGTAGCCCGGCACGACGCCCACGAGCTCGTAGCCGAGCGCGCGATAGAACGCCTGCGGCGGCTCGTTCCTCCGCGTGTTCAGGAGGACGAGCGTGCGGCCGTTCCGAAGCGCCTCGGCGTGCAGGGCGTCCATGAGCGCACGGCCGATTCCCTGGCCGCGGCACGTCGATAGCACGCAGAGCTTCTGGAGCTCCGCGCGATGCCGCGCGTTGGGGAGCGACGGAAGCACGAGCTGCCCGCTTCCCACCACGACGGCGTCCCTCTCGGCCACGAGGATGACGCGCGAGCCGGCCTCGATCTCCGGGCGCAGAGATCTCCAGTAGCTCTCGGCCTCGGCGGGATCCAGGGGATGGTGGAAGCCCAGCGATCCGCCGTGCGCGACGGCGTCCACGAGGAGCGTGGCCAGATGCGGCGCGAGGCCGAACAGCCCCACCGGAATCACGCCCCTTGGCCCCCCGCTCCAACCTTCGGGTCGGCCTCTTGGAGGTGATCGCGGAGGAGTCCGTTCAGGAACGCGGCGTGGGTGATGGGCAGGCCGTGCGACGCGTCGACGACCTCCACGTACCGCGCTCCCGGGATGCCGTCGCGCAGAACGTGACCGGCCGCAGGCGGCGCGATCGGGTCGTGCGTCGCGCTCACGACGAGGGTCGGCAGCCCCGTCAGCTCATGAAGGCGCGGTGTGGTGTCGGCGGCGCGCAGAGCGCGAAGCTGATCGGACACGACCGGGGGCTGGTCCGCGAGGTCATGGCCGAAGAGCGTCGAGAGCTTCTCGGCGGCGGCTTCGAAGTCCGCGGGTCCCGGCGGCAGGACGATCCCGAGGAACCCACGCCGGCGCATCGCGCGGGTTCCCACCTTCGAGCGCAAGCCCCACCACATCATCCGGGCCGAAAGCGGAGCGACGTCTTTGCCGCGTGCGAAGGTGCAGAGGAGGCTCAGGCTCTTGATGCGCGTCGGCGCGAGGAGCGCGAGCTGCACGGCCACGGTGCCGCCGAGGGAGTGGCCCACCACGTGCGCCGATGCGAACTCGAGAGCGTCCAGCAGGGCGACGGCGTCCTCGGCCATCTGAGCGACGGTGATCGGAGCAGCCGCGGGAACGCTGCGTCCCATGCCGCGGTTGTCGAAGGAGATGCACGTGAACCCGGACGAGAGCTCGTCCGTCTGAGGGAGCCATCCGTCGCCCTGAACCCCGACGCCCTGGATGAAGAGGACCGCGGGTCCGCTCCCTCGAACCGTCACCGCGATCGGGCACCCACGATGCTCGACGGTCCGATCAACGCTCATCGTTCCGAACAGTACCAAGGCCTTGTCGTCCGACGGCCCCACCTCCTCCCTCCACCGTAGGCAGCGAACGCGAGGACCGCTTGGGGGCTCGCTTTCGGATGCTGAGGCCCAGATCCTGGAGCCTTCGCCCCAGGATGTCGTCGGTGGCCAAGAGCGCGAGGTCCTGATCGAGGCGCAGCGCCTGCATCACCCGGGCGTAGATGCCCAGCGCTACCGCCGGGTCTCCCTGCTCGACCCGGAACAGGGTCTTCCTC
>CAZXSG010000623.1:3096-3636 GCA_964643185.1 uncultured Holophagales bacterium | reverse complement strand
GTGCTCGACGACCTGTCGGCCGGTCACGAGCAGTCGGTGCCCGCCGGCGTGCCGTCGGGCGAGTACTTCCTCGGCGCGATCGTCACGGTGAACGGCTCCGAGGACACGCCGTTCGTGGCGGGCAAGCCCAACAACAACCGCTTCATCGTGGGCCACGACCCGCGAGCCGTGCTTCGCGTGATCGGCGCGCCGGGCCAGACGTTCACGGCCGACTTCTCGTTCACTCCGTCCTCGCCCGTGGCCGGCCAGACGGTGCTGTTCGAGGACGCGTCGCGGGGCGGCGCCGCCTCGTGGCAGTGGAGCTTCGGGGACCCGTCGTCCGGAGGAAGCAACAGCTCGACCTCACAGTCGCCGCAGCACACGTTCGCGTCGGCGGGAACTTACACCGTATCGCTCACCGCGCGGTCGGGCGGCGGTACCTCCAGCACGGCCACGCGCAGCGTCGTCGTCGCTCCGGCGCCGGGCTCGGGCACGTCGAACGCGACGCTCGGCATCCCCATCTTTCCCGAGCTCCCCGGTCCGTTCCCCCCGGCGCTTCCC
>CAZXSG010000623.1:0-3086 GCA_964643185.1 uncultured Holophagales bacterium | reverse complement strand
CTACGCCAAGTTCCGCCAGGAGCGCGCCGGTATGCCGGGTCGGGGCACGCGGAACGGAACGCTCGTCATCCCCATCGTGCTCGAGATCCCCGGTCGGTTCTCCTCGGGGCTGACGCTCACGAACAGCGGCTCGAGGACGGCCACCGTGGGGCTCGAGTACCGCTCCGCGACAGGGTTCGGGGGCGCAGGCAGCGGAACCGTCACAGAAGTTCTCCCGGCGGGCCGGCAGCTCGTCATCCCGAATGCGATCGCGTACCTTCGCAGCAAGAACCTCCCGATTCCGGCCGGCGCGAATGCCGGAGGCGCTCTCTTCGTCCGCTTCGAGGGGCTTCCGGCCGCGAGCGCCGGCGCGGCCTCGGCGCGTACCACGGCTCCTTCCGGCAACGGCTTCGCGGGGCTGTCGTACCCGGCGGTCCCGGTGTCCGAGGCCTACAGTGATCCCGTCCTTATTCCCGGGCTCCGCGAGAGCGCGGAAGACCGGTCGAACCTCGCGCTCGTGAACGCGGGCCTGGGCGGGCCCATCCAGCTCAAGATCACGGCGGTGAAGGGTGACGGGACGGCGGCGGTCGAGTTCGAGCCGGTGACGCTGGGGCCCGGAGAGTGGAACCAGTACAACCAGATTCTGCAGCAGGCGGGCTTCGCGCCGGGCGCGGGCTACGTGTACATCGAAAGGGTTGCGGGCTCGGAGCGCTATCTCGCGTACGGTGTCTTCAACGACAACGTCACGAACGACGGCTCCTTCGTACCGGCCACGCCCGCGCCCAAGGTGGACGCCGTGCTGGGCGTGCCCGTCCTCGTGGAGACCTCGACGTTCAACAGTGAGCTGGTCCTGACGAACCCCACCGACCGGAGCGTCCAGGCGTTCGTCGAGTACGTCGAGTCGCTCGCGGCTCCGGGAGTTTCAACGGGGCTCTTCTCGATCGATCTCGCGCCCTATGAAACCGCGATCCTGCCCGGGATCATCGACCAACTCCGGCAGGCCGGCGCCACGATCGGCCCGCGGGGCGGGTCCTACGCAGGGGCTCTCGGAGTTCTCTTCGCGGAGAACGACTCCGTCTCGCCGGGTCTCGCCGGCGCGCGCACCGCGTCGGCCGCACCGGGCGGCGGGGCGTACGGGCTCTTCTACCTCGGCGATCCGTTCGAGAAGTCGGCCCGGGACGCGTTCGTCTACGGCCTGCAGCAGAACGGGACCACGCGGTCGAACCTCGCGCTCGTGAACGTCGGGGTCACGAACGCGCCCATTACCGTGCGCATGGAGGTCTACGACGGGAACACGGGCGCGCTCGTGAGGCGCGAGACCCTGCCGCCGCTCGAGGCGTTCCAGTGGCGGCAGCTCAACGCCGTCCTCGGTGGCACGCAGAACGGCTACGTGCGTCTCACGGTCCTGGGTCCCGAGGGGGCCTTCCTGGCCTACGGCGTCCTCAACGACGGCGCCACGTCGTCCAGCGGCACCAACGACGGCAGCTACGTCCCGATGACGTTGATCCAATAGCTGGCAGTCCTGCCGGACTGCCCAGGCCTAGAATCCCGGCCGATGGCAGGCTGGCGGTTCCGGGTTCATCGTCGCGACGAGAAGATCCGGAACCCGATCCAGGGAGAGTTCTTCTCGGAAGAGGCCGTGGAGCGGCCGGCCCAGGCGCTGGTGCGCGAGGTGGTCCAGAACTCGCTGGACGCGCGCACCACCGAGGAGCCGGTCTCGCTTCGGTTCTCCGTCTCGAGCGCCGAGGGCATGAGCGGAGATGCGGCCGCGTTCTGGCTCGCCGGGGCCTTCGACCACCTGAAGGCTCCGGACAGCGGCCTCCGCGGGGTGCCTGCCGCGCCCGGACCGGGCCGGTATCTCGCCATCGAGGACTTCGGTACCACCGGGCTCGACGGCGACCCGCGCGCGCTCCACCCCGAGGAGACCCCGAGCCGGCTCTTCGCGTTCTTCCGCGCGGAAGGCATCTCGCAGAAGGGCGGCAAGGACGGCGGCCGCTGGGGCGTCGGCAAGACGGTGTTTCTCAGGGCCGGAACGCTCAACACGATCCTGTGTCTCACGGTGCGCGACGGGGAGCCCCGGCGGCTGGTGTTCGGGCAGTCGGTGCTTCGCTACCACCACGTGAACGGCGTGTACTACACGCCCGACGGGGCGTTCGGCGAGGACGATGCGGGCCCGGGCGCGGGGGAGTCGGCGATTCTGCCCAGCGACGACGCGGCCCACGCGGAGAGGCTGATACGGGACTTCGGTCTGTCGCGCCGCGACGAGCCCGGCCTCTCGGTCGTGGTGCCTTGCGCGTCGGAGGAGATCACGGGCGAAGCCATCGCCGACGCCGTGATGCGGGAGTACTTCTACCCGATCCTCACCGGGCGTCTCACGGTGGCGATCGACGATCCCGCGCTGCCCGGCGGCACGAAGACGCTCACGGAGGAGTCGCTCCTCCAGCAGCTCATGGAGTCGAAGGATCTGAGCGCGGCGATCAAGCCGCTGGCGGCGCTCACGGTGTCGCTCCATCACCAAGGCTTCGACCGCGCGCTGTCGCTCGCGCCGCCGAAGAAGGGCTCGCCGGCGTGGTCCGACGCGATGATTCCGCCCGGAATCCGGCAGGACCTCGCGGCGCGCTACCGGGCGGGGGACACGCTCCTCCTGAAGGTGCCGCTCACCGTTCAGCCCGAGGGCGGCGAGCCGGCCGAGACGCACTTCCACATGGTGCTGAGGCGCGATCTGACCGACAGAGGCGCCGCGCCGGCCTTCGTGCGGAATGGAATCCAGATTCCCAAAGCGCTCGAGCGCCGCGTGCGCGGACAGAACCTCTGGGCGCTCGTGCTCATCGAGGACCGGCCGCTCGCGACGCTTCTGGGGGACGCCGAGACGCCCGCGCACACGCATTGGTCGAGGGACACGCAGAACTTCAAAGGCAAGTACAAGTACGGCAGCGCCGTCCTGGAGTTCGTGAAGACCGCCCCGCGGTTCGTGGCCGAGACGCTGGCCGAGGCCGCTCGCGAGCGGGACTTCCTTTCGCTCGCGGAGTTCTTTCCGCTCCCCGAGGCCGGGCCCGCGCGCGCGGCGCCGTCGGCGCGGCTGGCGGCCGAGGCCGCGCGAGACCCTT
>CAZXSG010000622.1:0-3639 GCA_964643185.1 uncultured Holophagales bacterium | reverse complement strand
CCGCCGCCGCCAAGGCGATCAGCCATGGCAAGCCGATCAACTACGAGGGCGCCTTCGCCTGCAGCGATCTCCTGCTCGAGCGGATCTGGCACATGGGCGCGTACTCCGTGAAGCTCGGCAATTTGAAGGAGTTCACCACCCCGATCCTCATCGAGCGCTCCGACCGGGTGCAGTGGAATGGCCTCGATTTCTCCATCATGAACACCGCCAACCTCGTCGCCTTCGGCGCGCGAGACTTGTCCGATTCCCGGTTCCCCATAAAATCCCTCGGTTGAAAGTCGTCGCTCTCCACGGGTACCCGCTCGACGGGCGCCTCTTCGCCCCCCTCGCCCTCGAGCTCTCCGGCCGCCTCGATGTGATCGCACCCGACTTCCGCGGCCGGCGGACTTCGTCCCGTCCGGTGCTTCCGGTGCACACCATGGCGCAGCTCGCCGACGACGTGATGGAAGACCTCCCGGCCCTCACCGCCGGAGAGCCCTTCCTCCTCGGAGGCCTTTCGATGGGCGGCTACGTCGTCCTCGAGCTCCTTCGGCGGCATCGCCGCGCGAAGGCCCTCTCCGCGCTCTGTGGAATCGTCCTCATGGACACGCGGGCCTCCGACGACGATGTGATGACCCGGGAGAAACGCGAGGCCGCGCGGGAAGCGATCGCGAAGGAGGGCATGGCCTCGGCGCTCCACGCGATGCTGCCCAACCTCCTCGGGGGGAACGCCCGCGGCGGGCCTTCGGAAGCCGTGGCGCGCGCCATGATTCTCGAAACGCCGCGCGAGGCGGCGCGGGCCGACCTCGCCGGCATGGCGGCGCGCGGTGAGTCGTGGGACGTGCTCCTCGCGCTCGACCTGCCTCTCCTCGTCCTCGTGGGTGAGGAAGACGCCATCACGCCGCCCAAGGACGCCGAGGCCATCGCCGAGTCGGCCACCTCGTCGCCCCGCGTCTCGCTCGTCACGGTTCCCGACGCCGGTCACCTCGCCCCGCTCGAGGAGCCCGCCGAGTGCGCCCGGATCCTCCTTCAGTTCGCGGCGTCCGTTCAGTCCTCCTCGGGACGAGGCGGCTGATCCCATGCCCGCCGCGCCGTCTCCGAAGGCCCCGGAACCCGAGGGCCTCGAGGTTCTGCTGGCCCCGATGGGGGCGCTGATCGCGCTCGTCCTCCCGTTCGTCGTCCTCTCCACCGCGTCCGACGCCGCCCTCCACGAGGCCAAGCTCTTTCCCTATGGAATCGGGGGGGCCCTCATTCTCGTGGGCCTCGGCCTCTCACTGAGGAAGCGGCCCGTGAACGAAGCGTTCGCGATCGCCCCCCGGGGCGTCACGGCGGCTGGCATGGCGCTCGCGGCCTTCGTGTCGATCTCGGCGCTCGCCTCGGCGTCGACCCGGCTCGATCCCCTCTCTCTCACTCCCTCCCTGGCGGCGCTCGCGCTGTTTCTCGCCGCGGCCAGCACCGTCGGCCCCGGCATCGCGTCGCGGGCGCTCCCGGCGCTCATGGCCGTCGGCGCGTTCACGGGCCTCCTCGCGACGGCACAGCGTTTTCTCGGGGTGTTCCAGCTTCCCCTCCGGGTTCCCGAGCCACGCTTTCTGGCCTCGGCGCTCATCGGCAACCCGGGCGACGTGGGTGCCGCGCTCGTCCTTCCCGGGCTCCTCCTGTGGTCCGCGGTCACCGCCCCGAGGCTCTCGCGGAACCTGCGCATCCTCGCGGGAGCGGGCTTTCTCGCGACCGTTCTGGGCCTCGGCGCCACGGAGGCCATCGCCCCGCTCACCGCCATGGTCGCCGGACTCCTCGCTCATGTGCTTCTCGACGTCCGGCGGCGGGGCCGCCACCTTCTCGTGGGGCTCGTGCTGGTGGCCTGCGCGTCCGCGTTCACGGGCCTCGGCGGCCGCGCCATGGAGAAGCTCCGGAATCTCCGGGCCGGAAACCTCGCGGAGTTCTCGACGCAGCGTGACATCGGGGTGCTCGCGGCGCTCGAGATGATCCGTTCCCACCCGGCGACGGGCGTCGGACCGGGCTCCTACGAGAACGCCTTCGTTCCCTCCCGCCTCGCGGCGGAAGAGCGCTCGGGCCGGCGGCTCGTGCATTTTTCGGAGTCCGCTCACTTCGAGAACGCCCACAACGAGCCGCTCACGCTCACCGCGGAGTGCGGAATCCCGGCGGCGCTGATCGCGATGGGCCTCACGATCTGGCTGGCGGTGGCGCTCCTGCGCAACCACCTCCGGGAAAAGGCCCGCGATGAGGCCCCCGGCATCGCCTCTTCCGAAACCCTGCTGGTCTGCCTCCTCGCGTTCCTCGTCCTGGGTCTCGGGGGGTTCCCGCTCCGGATCCCGATGGCTGCCGGACCGATGGCGTTCCTGGCCGGGCTGGCCGTCGGGCGCCTCGGGACGCGGTCTCTCCGGCCGGGCCGGCCGGCGATCCTCCTCGTTCTGGGCGCCGCTCTTTTCGCGTCGACGCTCGCCCGCGGCGCCGCGGCCCGATACCTCGCGGCGGGGGAGGAGACCCTGCGCGCGGCGGCCCTGAGCTCCGACGCGGGGCTCCGAGGAGCGCTCCTCAGCGGGGCGCGGGTTTCGCTCACGCGGGCAGCGACTCTGCGTCCGCGCGGACCGGCCGCGTGGCTCGCGCTGGGTTCGGTCGAGCGCCTGGAGGGCAACCTGGCGGGTGCGCTCGATGCGACGAACCGCTCCTTCGCGCTCGAGGAGCGGGCCGAGACCACGCTGAATCTGGGTTTGATCGCGCTCGAGGGGGGCCGCACGGAGGTCGCCCGGGCCTACTTCGTGCGGGCGGTCTGGATCTTCCCCCGGCTCCTCCAGAGCATTCCCCAGCAAGGGGAACCGGGCGTCGTGGAGATCGAGGTGAGGGACCTCGAGGCGAGGTTCCCCGTCAGCCGAAGGGCTCCCCCGCTCCCGAACCCGCGCTAGCGGAACGGAAGGGCCAGGGAAACCCATAACTGGGTTTCCCGGTAATCAAGGCGAGCGCAGCGAGCGGAGCGGAAGGGCCAGGGAAACCCATAACTGGGTTTCCCGGTAACTACGTCACAGGAGCGACTTGAGGAACTCCTTGTTCGTCTTGAACCGCGTGAGCTTCGAAAGAAGGAGCTCCATCGCGTCGACGGGCTTCACCGAGGCGAGCGCCCGCCGCAGCTTGTGGATCTTCGGCAGCTCGTCGACGTCGTAGAGCTTCTCTTCCTTGCGGGTGCCGGAGGCCGGGATGTTCACCGCCGGGAAGATGCGCCGCTCGAACAGGCCACGATCCAGGATGATCTCGCTGTTGCCCGTGCCCTTGAACTCCTCGAAGATCACGTCGTCCATACGGCTTCCGGTGTCCACGAGACACGTCGCGATGATCGTGAGAGAGCCGCCGTGCTCGTGGTTGCGCGCGCCGCCGAAGAAGCGACGGGGCTTCTCCATGGTGCGGGAATCCACGCCGCCCGACAGGATCTTGCCGCTGCCCCGCTGCTCGTTGTTGTAGGCGCGGGAGAGGCGCGTGATGGAGTCGAGGAAGATCACGACGTCCTTGCCGATCTCGACGAGCCGCTTGGCCCTCTCGAACGTGGCCTCCGCGACGGCGATGTGGTGCGCCGCGTTGAGGTCCGAAGGAGACGCGATGACCTCGCCCTGGATCGAACGCTGCATGTCGGTGACTTCCTCGGGGCGCTCG
>CAZXSG010000621.1:0-3642 GCA_964643185.1 uncultured Holophagales bacterium | reverse complement strand
GGCGTCTGATACCTTTCCCTTCGGTTCCCACGTTCAGCCGAAGGGGGTCGCGACCGACATGCCGTTCTCCGACGTGATGCCCGCGCTCCTCGGAGCGCAGCGCGAGGGGCGCAGCGTCGTCGTCGCGACGGTGATCGGCGTGCGGGGCTCGATGTATCGCCGTCCCGGCGCGCGGGCCGTACTCGGGGAGCACGGCCCGCTCGCCGGCATCGTCAGCGGGGGCTGCCTCGAGCAGGATCTCGTGCTCCGGGCGCGCGCCGTGCTCGCGGCCGGCCAGGCGGAGATCGTGGAGTACGACCTCGCGAACGATCTCGACCGCGTGTTCGGCACAGGCTCCGGCTGCGAGGGGAGCGCGCGGATCCTGCTCGAGCGCGTGGAGCCCGGGGAGCCCTGGCCGGGACGGGTCGACGAGGCTCTGTCGCGCCGGCGGGGAGGGCACTTCGAGACCCTGCTCGAGGGCTCGTTTCCGCACCGGATCTGCCCGCCGGACGAACCGTTCGCGAGCGGCGAGCCCCTGTTCCGCGAGGATCTCGTGCCGCCGCTGTGGCTCGTCGTCTTCGGCGCGGGAGACGACGCGCAGCCGCTCGTGGCCCTGGCCCGCGCGGCGGGTTTCCTCGTGACGGTGGTGGACCGTCGCGCGGCCTTTGCGCTGGGCTCGCGGTTCCCGGGCGCGCAGGTCGCCTGCTCAACGGAAGCGGATTTCGCCTGGGCCCATCCCTGGGACTCGCGAACCGCCGCGGTGGTGATGACCCACTCGTACGATCGGGACCGCGAGATCCTGGAAGCGCTGTTGCCAGGGCCCGCTTTCTACGTCGGGCTCCTCGGGCCGAAACGGAGGTCGAAACGCATGCTGGAAGGGATGAGCGGGGCCGAATCGCCGCGTCTGTACGCGCCCGCCGGGCTGGATCTCGGCGGCGAGACGCCCGCCGAGATCGCGCTCGCGATCGTCTCGGAGATCCGCGCCGCGCATACGGGCCGGGCCGCTCTTTCCCTGCGCGACAGAGCGGGATCGATCCATGGAGGAGTCGCCTTATGAGACACGTTGCAGCCGTCGTCCTCGCCGCCGGAGCAGCCACGAGGCTCGGACGCTCGAAGGCCTCTCTTCGAAAGCGGCCGGGCGGACCCACACTCTTCAGATCCCTGCTGGACCTCCTTCTCGGGTCGCCTTTCCATCCCATTCTGGTCGTCACCGGATCGCGATCCACCGTCATTGCGCGTCAGATCAGGAAGGCCGACGGCGTTGGAGTCGTCCACAACGAGCTCTGGCAGGGGGGAATGGCGGGCTCGATCCGGCTGGGTGTGCGCGCGGTGCCCCCGGACTCGGAAGGCGCCCTCCTGCTGGGGCTCGATCAGCCCGCGCTGTCGGCCCAGCACCTCCAGGCCCTCTACTCGATGGCTCTGTTGCCGGGAAAGACGACCATCGCCTCGCTCTACGGAGGAACGTGGGGTACGCCGGCGATCTTCGGGCGGGCCCGGTTTCCGGAGCTCCGCGCGCTGTCGGGCCGCGACGGGGCCAAGAAGCTTCTCGTGCCGTCGCCGTCGATGGCCTTCGTGCCGTTTCCCGGTGGCGAGGGGGACCTCGATACGCCCGAGGACGTCGCGGCTTGGCAGGAAAGGGATGATCCTGCGTGATGGAAGGCACATCCGCACCAGCGACGGTTTGAGTTAGGATCCGCAGCGCCGGGGTTGTTCGTTTCTCGAGCCCGAGAGGTCGCGACACCCACGGTTCAATTGACCCGGTTAGCGACTTCATGGCTGCGACGCCCGTGTTTCCGCACGTGCGCGCAAGGAGAGACGAATGAGCGCAACGCTCGCCCCCCTTCCCGAAGCCCCCGCGGTTTCCGCGGGACGTGTTCCTTTCAAGGTCGCAGATCTCTCGCTGGCCGATTTCGGCCGCAAGGAGATGCGCCTCGCCGAGCAGGAGATGCCCGGCCTCATGGCGCTCCGCGCGCGCTACGGCGATTCGAAGCCGCTGTCGGGCCAGCGCATCATGGGGAGCCTGCACATGACCGTGCAGACGGCCGTCCTCATCGAGACGCTGTCGGCCCTCGGCGCCGACGTGCGCTGGGTGTCCTGCAACATCTTCTCCACTCAGGATCACGCCGCCGCGGCTGTGGTCGTGGGCCGGCCCGAGAACGGTGGCACGATCGAGAACCCCAAGGGCATTCCCGTGTTCGCCTGGAAGGGCGAGACGCTCGAGGAGTACTGGTGGTGCACGAGCGAGGCGCTCGTGTGGCCCGATGGCAGCGGCCCGACGCTCATCGTGGACGACGGTGGCGACGCCACGCTCTTCGTGCACAAGGGCGTGGAGTTCGAGAAGGCCGGCAAGGTGCCCGAGTTCAACGCCGAGGAGGAGCCCGAGGAATGGGGCGTCATCCTCCAGTTCCTGCGCAAGGAGCTCGCGGCGGACGGCGGCAAGTTCACGCGCATGGCCAAGGTGCTTCGCGGCGTCAGTGAAGAGACCACGACGGGCGTCCACCGCCTCTATCAGATGATGGAAGCCGGCTCGCTCCTCTTCCCCGCGATCAACGTCAACGACTCGGTCACCAAGTCGAAGTTCGACAACCTCTACGGCTGCCGGCACTCCCTGGTGGACGGTCTCAACCGCGCGACCGACGTCATGCTGGGCGGCAAGCTCGCGGTCGTCTGCGGCTTCGGCGAGGTGGGCAAGGGCTCGGCGCAGTCGCTCCGCGGCCAGGGCTGCCGTGTCGTGATCACCGAGATCGACCCCATCTGCGCGCTCCAGGCGGCGATGGAGGGCTACGAGGTGCGCACGCTCGAGGAGGTCGTCGACAAGGCGGACCTCTTCGTCACGGCCACCGGGAACCTCGACGTGATCACCGTCGACCATATGAAGCGGATGAAGGACAAGGCCATCGTCGGCAACATCGGCCACTTCGACAACGAGATCGACATGGCCGGCCTCAAGAAGTTCGAGGGCATCCAGAAGATCAACATCAAGCCGCAGTACGACGAGTGGCGCTTCCCCGACGGCCACAGCGTCATGGTGCTGGCCGAGGGCCGTCTCCTGAACCTGGGCTGCGCCACGGGCCACCCCAGCTTCGTCATGTCGGCCTCGTTCACGAACCAGGTGCTCGCGCAGATTGCCCTCGCGAAGAACACCGGCGAGTACGAGAACAAGGTGTACGTGCTGCCCAAGAAGCTCGACGAAGAGGTCGCCCGTCTGCATCTCGCACACCTCGGTGTGTCGCTCACCGAGCTCACGCCCAAGCAGGTGCAGTACCTCGGCGTGGCTCCGGACGGCCCGTTCAAGCCCTCTCACTATCGCTACTAGAGACTGTGTTTGTTCAGCCCTCCGGGCCCGGGAACGCCTCCGGCGCGCTGAATTGAACCGGGATTGAGCATTCGAAACGCGAGGGGCGGCGGAGAGATTCGCCGCCCCTGTCGTTTTTCTGTCAGGCACCGGCCGACTGTGCACATTCCATGTTAATATTTTTGGCCGAGGAGGGTCTATGGCCCGTAATGTTTTCTCGATCATCGAAGATGTTCTCAACTCTCTGAACGAGCTCCGTCACACTCTGTCGCCCCTCGCAGCGCTCACCGGTGGCGGCTCGTCTGCCGCGCCGAAGGCCGCCAAGGCCGCGAAGAAGCCCGGCCGCAAGCCCGGCCGTAAGCCCGGCC
>CAZXSG010000620.1:0-3645 GCA_964643185.1 uncultured Holophagales bacterium | reverse complement strand
GGCCGCCGTACTCGGCGGGGATGAGCATGCCGAAAAACCCCATTTCGGACATGATTGCTCGGAGTCGCTGGGGGATCTTGCCGGCGACCGGGTCCAGCTCGTTGGCGGCCGGAAGGACGTCCCGCCGGGAGAACTCGCGAGCCAGCCGGGCCAGTTCCCGGCGCTCGTCAGCGGTCCCGCCGGTGCCGCCGGAGTGGTTGACGTCCACCGATTCCTCCCAGGTCCGTGTGTGTTTCCGCGGGAAGTCTAACTAATAGTTTGTGGTGGACTAGCTATTGACTTCGCCCATCAGTGTGGCTTGAATGTGACCACCGTTACAGGCAGATCATGAGCTGGACAAACAGAGAATCGCGGTGAATCGAAAGTGGGAAGGTTCGGCCTGAGAGGGCCGCTGGGAGCGGCCACGGCGGTGGTCCTGGCCGCCGCGCTCGCGGCATGCGGGACCACGACCGACGCGAAGACATCGAGCGACGGACGGGCCATCGTGCCGATCGGAATCCTGGGGGAGTTCGCGGGGGCGTTCTCGCCCTTCGGCGAGCAGATCAAGGCGGCGGTGACCGTCGCTGTAGGTGGGGCTGCGCTCGGGAAGGCGGCCGAACTCCGACGGGTACCGTTACGTCAGCGAGGACATCGCGGGCATCTCCGATCTCGACGACTACGGCCGCTGGACCGACCTTCCGGGGTATGGCCGGAGCTGGAGCCCCTCGAGGGTGGCCGCGGGCTGGCAGCCCTACCGCGACGGGCGCTGGGTATGGCAGGACCCCTGGGGCTGGAACTGGGTTTCCACGGAACCCTGGGGCTGGGCTCCGTACCACTACGGCCGCTGGGTGAACACCCGGACGGGCTGGTACTGGGTTCCCGAGGGCCGCAGCACCCGGCGCGTGAGGTATGCGCCGGCGCTCGTCGCGTTCGTCGGCGGACCGGGGTTCTCGGTGTCCGTCTCCATGGGTGGCGGCGGACACGTGGGCTGGTTCCCTCTCGCGCCCCGCGATCCGTTCGTGCCCTGGTGGGGATCCCGCCGGCGATCCGGGAACGACGACCGCTACCGCGGGAACGTGACGTACGGAAACCGCGCGCACGTCACCGTGGTCGACCAGACGTCCTTCGTCTCGGGCCGGGCGATCACGGCGAACGTGGTCCGCGACGCCCGGACGCTCCGGAACTTCGTGGAGGCCGAGGTCGTGCGCGGCCCGATACCCGTCCTCCCGAGCAGCGCCTCGATCCGGGTCTCCGTGACGAAGGGCTCCGCACCGCGTCCGCCGTCGGACAGCGCGAACCGTGTGGTCGTGACGCGGCTCGCTCCGCCCCCGGCCCCGATCGCTTTCGAGGTGAAGACCAGCGTCATCAAAGAGAACCGGGGCGCTCCCCTGGCCCCCGCGGACACCGAGAGGCTTCGCACCGACAAGCGCGGCCTCACGCCCACCCGCTCGGTCACCGTGGAGCGTGGACGCGTGACCCTGACACCCAAGTCCGCCACCGGCGCCGACGTGCCCCCGCCCGTCCCCGTGACGCACGACGTCCCTCAGGGGCAGACGCGCCGCGAAGGACAGCCGATGACGCGTGAACCCGCGCCCGTCAAGGAACAGAACGTCCCGATCCGGGAGAGAGAGGAGCGCTCTGCCCCGCCGCCTCCGAACGACGACAACCGACGCAAGCAGCAGGCGGATCAGCAGCAGCAACAGGACGAGGCCGCGCGCCGGCAGCAGGAGCTCGACGCGCGCAGACGGCAGCAGAACGAACAGGACCGCGGTGACGGGAACCGGCCGAAGCAGGACGTTCGCGGTGTCGAGCCGAGAGGCGAACCGAGGGTCGAGCCGAGGGTCGAGCCCAAGCAGCCACCCCGCGGTCCCGAGCCCGCCCGGGTCGAGCCCCGGCAGGACGAGCCCCGCAAGAGCGATCCCAACGACGTCGTCGTTCCCGAACGCTCGAAGGACCCGAAGAGCCAGAAGGCCTCAGACAAGGAAAAGGCCGACCAGAAGAAAAGGGACGAGAAGAGCCGCAAGGATGGCGACGACTGAACGCATGGCTCGTCGCTTGCAATCTCTCAGAAGGAGGAACCCATGAACAAGAGTGAAGCCAAGGGGAAGACCAAGGAGCTGAAGGGCCGTTTGAAGCAGGCCGCGGGTGTCGCCACCGGGAACACGCGCCTGGAGAACCAGGGTGCCGGCGAGCGGGCGGCCGGAGCCGTCGAGGCCGGGATCGGCAAGGCGCGGCGCAAGATCGGGGAAGCCGTGTCGAGCGTCGCGAAGGCGATCAAGAAGTAGCCCGGATCGAAGGACCGGAAAGAGAAGAGGCGGCGCCCGGTGGGCGCCGCCTCTTTTTGTCCTTGGTAGGTCCTACAGTCCCGGTCCGCTCAGAAGCGGCGTCCCGAGAGCAGATGGACGACGGCCACGAAAAGCGCCGAACCGATGATCGACCAGAGGATGGGGAAATTGGCCCCGCCGACGTTCATGGTGAAAGGCTCCGGGAGCTTCATCGCGTGCGCGACCCAGGATCCGAGCAGCGCGCCGATGAACCCGAGCGCGATCGACACGAGCAGTCCCCCGCGCGCCCCTCCGGCTATGGCCTTGCCGACGGCGCCACAGATGGCGGCGATGATGATGAGAATGATGATCGTCGAAACGGTGAGAGTCATTTGGGGGCCTCCTCGCCATGAGTCAGCGCAATCGGGATGCCAGCGGCTCGAAGGCAAGCCGCAACGGCAAGTGTCTTGCACGGTCGGGACCCGTGCGGAACGCCGGATGACAGCGTCCGCGGGAGGTAGACATGACGATCAGCAAGAGCTCCTCACTGGCAGCGCTCGTACTCGCCGCCGGTCTCACCGCAGCCTGCGTGGGCCCGCCGCCCCCTGGGGTCAACTACGTGCGCGTGCGTCCTCCACGCGTGCAGATGGAGATTCGCACTTCGGCACCCGGCCCGGGACACGTGTGGATCCCGGGCTATTACACCTGGGACGGCGGACGCTACGTGTGGGTGGCGGGCCGCTGGGACATCTCGCCCTCGCCGGGCCGGCACTGGGTGCCCGGCCGCTGGCGCAGCCATCGAGGCCAGTGGTACTGGGTCGAGGGCCGCTGGCGCTGAGCTGAAACCTATCGCTGCCCTGACCCCGGCTGGCGGTCAGGGCAGAGCGCGTCGAACTGTTCGTAATAGCGGAACAGAAAGAAGAACGCCGCCGCGTTGAGCAGATGCCAGAGGGCGTGGCCCGAGAGCACGTGGTTTCGCGGGTTGCAGAGGACGTGGTGGATGTCGAGCTGCCAGAACCCGTAGCCGATCAGGAAGATCGCCCAATACGTGATCAGGAACCGGTACCGGGTCGATTTGCGGTCGCGCACGAAGAGCGCGATCTCGAGGCCCAGGCAGCAGACGACGGTCTCCACGACGTACATCGGGGTTGCCAGCTGGGGGGCGAAGAGCATCGCCGCGAGAGGGGCGAGGAGCGTCACCCAGAAGAGGATGCGCACGGGCGTCCCGCTGCGGCGTCTCCAGCGTGAAACGTTGACGGCAAGCATGTACGAGGCCCCCATGTACATGCCCACGTAGTCGGCGACCCGCCCCGCGAACGTCCCGGACGGCGGGTAAAAGGCCGAACCCAGGGCCGCCACCACACACACGATGCCCAGCCCCCGGAGGAGCGGCCACCGGCCC
>CAZXSG010000619.1:0-3647 GCA_964643185.1 uncultured Holophagales bacterium | reverse complement strand
GCTCGAGGTGACGCGGTCGAACGGGACGAAGTCGACGCACGACGCCACCTTCCGCGTCGAGAGCGGCACGCTCTTCCAGGACGGCGAGGTCTGCCACAACTACGGGCCCAAGTGCTACTGCGGTACGACGACGTTCCGGCTGGAGTCGGGGGCCTCGATGTGGAAGTTCGGCACGCCCTCGAACAACACGCCCGTGGCGTGCCCTTCGGGAATCAAACCCACCGGGGACGCCGAGATCCGCAAGAGCATGACGAAAGAGGAGCTCGAGGCGAAGAAGAAGGCGATCCTTGCCGAGCGCGCCGCGAAGCGACGGAACCGCTGACTCCCGAAACGAGCTACTCGGCCTCGAACTCCTGCAGCGTGACGGGCAGCGTCGGAGTCGCTCCGAAGCGCGCTCCATCGAAATTCGCGAGGAAGCCGCCCGTGCCGTCGGCTCCGCCGACGACGTTCAGGTAGATCCACGCGCTGGCCGCGCCCACCGGCGCCACGGCCTGGGCCGTGCGGAGATGCCACGTGTCGAGGGCGCCCGTGGAGCCGTCGCTCTTCACCGTGGGGGTGAAGAAATTGGGGTTGATCTGGCCATCGCAGTTCGGGTTCGAGTAGAAGGTCACGAACACCTGCGCGGTGCAGGGCGAGCCGCCGCACGCCTGTCCCGAGCCCACGCGAATCCAGGCCCCGAAGTCGTAGGTGAGGCCCGGGGTGACGGCGCCGACGCAGCGGTAGCTCCCGCCGTTGGCGAACGGGACGGCGCCGGGATTGACTCCGTTGCGGGTCGAGCCCGACGAGGGAGAGCCGAACGCGTCGAGCGTCGGACCGGGCGAGAACGCCACCGAGAACGACCCGCCACCGCCATTCCATCCGTTCGTGTCGGTGTCGAAGTCGCCGTTCGGAACCTGATTCGCGAGGGGCGATGCGGGCGGCGCCGCGACGGCAACCGGGGCGAGCAGTGCGGCGAGAACGAAGGCGAGCCGGGCGCTACGAACGGACATTCGGGCTCCTCATCGGGGGATGAACTCCATCAATCGTACGATGGGTCCCCGCTCCCTCGTCAAGAGCCGGAAGGCAGCTCGAGCAGGGCCGATTCGAGCTCCGCGTAGAGCTTCGCGACCCACGGTTCCTCGCCCTCGAGCCGGAATCCCGGACGCTTCCGGAAGTCCACGGGCGCGATCACGACGTGCCGCTTCCGCTCGCGCGCCTGCGCCACGAGCGTGAAGACCTCCTCGATCGCTTCGTCGCCGAGTGGGATGCATCCGATGGTGACGGCCCGGCCGTGGATGAAGATCTCGCCGCCCATCGACCGGCGCGGGACCTTCGCGTGGGCGACGTCCGTCGCGTTCGGGTACGTCACGAAGAGCGACAGGTGGTAGGAGCTGTTCGGGTTGAGGTGACCCACCTCGTAGAAGCCCTCGGGGATCTGGAGGTCGCCCTCGCGCCGCTTGGGCCCCAGCGTTCCGCTGAACGCCGTGAACGGATACGCCTTCAGGAAAACAGGGCCCTTCTGCCCGAGCCCCCACACCTCGAAGCGCCGCTCGTCCTTGAACGCGAAGAGCCAGACCTCCTCGGGCGGGTACGGAACGCCGGCCTCGCGGCACCGTGTTTCGTAGGCGGCCCGGGTCTTCGCGCCGTACGTCGCGACGACGTCGGCCACGCTGCGGGGAGTCTGTCGCGTGCCGAAGAGAGTCGCGGCCGCGAGGAGGCCTCCCACGAGGACGCCAATGGCCGCGGCCCGAAGCCTCACGCCTCGTCGTCCTCGTCCGCGTTCGGGTCCCTCGTGCGGCGCTTCATCTTCTCCTCGAGATCCTGGAGGGGGCCGAGGATGATCCACGCGAGGACCCCCGCCGAGAGCGGCAGCCAGAGGTGTCCGCTGCCCGCGGCGGCGCCGATCGCGCAGGCGATCCAGATGCTCGCTGCCGTGGTCAGCCCCTTCACCGAGGTGCCGTTCGAGCGCCGGACGATGGCGCCCGCGCCCAGGAAGCCGATGCCCGCGATGAGCCCCTGATACACGCGGCTCACCTCGTTGACCCCCATGTGTCCCTGAACACCCGCGATCACGAAGAGCGCGGCCCCCATCGACACGAGCATGTGCGTCCTGAGCCCCGCGCTCTTCTGGGTGATCTCGCGCTCGTAGCCCACGAGCCCGCCCAGGAGCGCCGCGGCCACGAGCCGCACGATTCCGACGAGCTCGGTGCCTTCGGGAAGCGCGAGGAACTCGGAGAGCGGCTCCATCGACCGGTCAGCCGGCCGAGCTGTCCCCGGCCTGCGCCTCGCGGCGTCCCTTCGTCACCTGGGCCACCACGAAGTCGGCGTTCATGCGCGCGATGAACTCCACGCGGATGCCCTTGGGACACGCGGACTCGCATTCCCCGTGGTTGGTGCAGGAGCCGAAGCCCTCGGCGTCCATCTGCGCGACCATGCGCAGCGCGCGCGAGGAACGCTCCGGCTGCCCCTGGGGAAACATCGCGAGGTGCGTCGTCTTGGCCGCCGTGAAGAGCATGGCCGAGGCGTTGGGACAGGCCGCGACGCAGGCGCCGCAGCCGATGCAGGCCGCCGCGTCCATGGCGATGTCGGCGTTCTCCTTGGGCACCGGGATGGCGTTCGCGTCGGGAATGGTCCCCGTGGGCGCGGTGATGAACCCGCCCGTCGCGATGATGCGGTCCAGCGATCCACGGTCGACCATGAGGTCCCTCACGATCGGGAAGCCTTTCGCGCGCCACGGCTCGAGCACGAGCTCGTCGCCGTCGGCGAAGGACCGCATGTGGAGCTGACACGTCGTGGTGCGCGGCTTGGGGCCGTGAGGCCGTCCGTCGATCACGATGCCGCACGTGCCGCAGATGCCCTCGCGGCAGTCGTGGTCGAACGCGATGCCCTCCTCGCCCTTCTCGGCGAGGCGTTCGTTCACGACGTCCAGCATCTCGAGGAACGACATCTCCGTGGAGATGCCCGGCGCCTCGTAGGTCACGAACTGCCCTTCGGCCTTCGGGCCCTTCTGCCGCCAGACGTGGAGCTTGAGGTTCAGGTTCTTCCCGGTGCCACCGCCCATTTCGTCCTCGTTCCTACTTGTAGCTTCGCGTCGCGAGATGGACGTTCTCGAATTCCAGCGGCTCGATGTTGCGGATGGGGGTCTTGCCGTCGCCCTGGTACTCCCACACCGCCGCGTGACAGAAGTTTTCGTCGTCGCGCCGGGCCTCGCCGTCGTCCTGGAACTCCTCGCGGAAGTGGCCGCCGCAGCTCTCGCGGCGCTCCTTCGCGTCCCGGCACATCAGCTCGCCGAGCTCGAGGAAGTCGGCCACGCGGCCGGCCTGCTCGAGAGACGGGTTCACCTCGCCCGGCGTGCCGAGCACCGAGACGTTCTTCCAGAACTCCTCGCGGAGCGCCGGGATCTTCTCGAGCGCCGTCGCGAGGCCCTCTTCGTTGCGGGCCATGCCGCAGTACTCCCACATGATCTTGCCGAGCTCCCTGTGGAAGGCCATGGGCGTCTTCTTGCCCTTGATGCCGAGGAGCTTCTTCGTGCGCGCGTCCACGGCCGCCTCGGCCGCCCTCACCTCGGGATGCGTCTTGTCGACCTTCGTCTTGGGCGCCTGCGCGAGGTAGTTGCCGATGGTGTACGGGATGACGAAGTAGCCGTCGCCAAGGCCCTGCATCAGCGC
>CAZXSG010000618.1:0-3660 GCA_964643185.1 uncultured Holophagales bacterium | reverse complement strand
ACAAGCTCTACGCACAGGACCAGCGCGCGCTCCTCCTCGTCTTCCAGGCCATGGACGCGGCGGGCAAGGACGGCACCATCGAGCACGTGATGTCCGGCGTGAACCCTCAGGGCTGTCAGGTGTACTCGTTCAAGGCGCCGTCGAGCGAGGAGCTGGATCACGACTACCTGTGGAGGACCACGAAGGCCCTCCCCGAGCGTGGGCGCATCGGCATCTTCAACCGGTCGTACTACGAGGAGGTGCTCGTGGTGCGCGTGCACCCGGAGATCCTGGCGCGGCAGCGGGTCCCGCCGGAGCTCGTGACGAAGCGGATCTGGAAGGAGCGGTTCGAGGACATTGCGGCCCTCGAGCGCTACGTCACGCGCAACGGCATCGCCGTGGTGAAGTTCTTCCTGCACGTCTCGAAGAAGGAGCAGAAGAAGCGCTTCCTCGAGCGGCTCGACCAGCCCGAGAAGAACTGGAAGTTCGCGATCGCCGACGCCGAGGAGCGCAAGCACTGGGACTCGTACATGGCGGCCTACGAGGACGCGATCCGCGCGACGGCGACGCCCTGGGCGCCGTGGTACGTGGTGCCGGCCGACAACAAGTGGTTCACGCGGCTCGTGGTGGGCGCGGCCGTGATCGAGGCGCTCGAGGACATGAACCTCGCGTATCCGAAGGTCGACGAGGCCAAGAAGATCGAGCTCGAGAAGACCCGCAAGGCCCTCATCGCGGAGTAGGTCGAGAAATCCCCAGGATCTTCAGTTCAAACTCCTCACGTCGTTGAGGAACTTCTGGCGGTCCGTCTCGGACTCGATCTGCGCGGCGAGCTTCGAGACCAGCGTCTCCAGTCCCGGCGTCATCCGGAAGTTCTTCTTCACGATGACCCGCGCCAGCGGCCCGATGTAGTTCGCGAGCGCCTTCTCGAGCGCCGCGAGCTGCGCGTCCGTGGCCTGGGAGGCCGGCCGCGCCTCCATCTGAGGCACCGTCGTCTTCTGCGAGACGGCGGTCCGCAGGCCCGTGCGCAGCGCGCTGCGTTCGCCCGCGGGCGTCATCGGCGGGGGCGTGAAGGCCGTCTGGGCCTGGGTGAAGAACGAGACCTTCTTCAGGAACTCCCGGCGCTCCGGCTCGGTGGGAATCTGCTCGGCAAGGTCGTCGCAGAGCGCCTCGATGGAGAGGCCCGCCGCCGCGCGCTTGCGCACGAGGACTTTTGCCATGGGGCCGATCGCAGACGCCAGGGCCTCCTCGAGCGACCGGAGCTGGCCCGAGTCCAGGACGGGCGTGGGGGCGTGGACGGGGTCCGGCACCGCGGGCCCGTCGTACGTCTCCGCCGGCAGCCACCCGCCGTCGTTCCGCGGAACGGGGAGCTGTCCGCGCTGGACGAGGGCGATGTCCTCGATGAGCGCCTGGGCGTTGGGTGGTCTCTCGTCGCGCTCCTTGGCCATCATCGTCGAGATGAGAACGTGCAGCCCCTCGGAGAGGCCGGGCACGATCGATCGCGGGTCGGGCACGGGCTCGCTGAGATGCTTCATGGTGACGATCGCGCTCGTCACCGCCTGGAACGGGGGACGGCCCGTCACGAGATGGAACAGCGTCGCGCCCAGCGAGTAGATGTCGGCCCGTCCGTCGATGTCCTTGCGGCCCCAGATCTGCTCCGGTGCGGCGTACGCGGGGGTTCCGAGGGTGTGGCCCGTCTGCGTGTGCTGAGCCTCCTCGGCCGACGTGATCTCCTTGGCGAGGCCGAGATCCACCAGCTTCACGACGCCCTGCGTCGTCACCATGATGTTCTCGGGCTTCACGTCGCGGTGCACGAGCCCGGCCTCGTGAGCCACGGCCAGGGCCCGCGCGGCTTCCTTCACGAGGACGAGCGCCTGCGCCTCCCGGAAGCGCTCGTTGGGCTTCAGGTACGCGCCCAGCGTGCGCCCTTCGACGAACTCCATGGCGATGTAGAGGCGGCCGCCCACGTCACCCAGGTCGTACACGTGGACGATGTTAATGTGGTTGGTGCGCGCGGCCGCCCGGGCCTCGCGCGAGAAGCGGGCCACGAACTCCTCGCTCGAGGAGAGCTGCTCGCCGAGCACTTTGAGAGCCACCACGCGGTCGAGCATGGTGTCGCGCGCCCGGTACACCATGCCCATGCCGCCCCGACCGAGCTCCTGCTGGATCTCGTAGCGGCCGAACAGCGATCCGGGCGCGAGGTCGAACGCGGCCAACGCCTCAGCCTTCCTCGAGCATCTTGAGGGCCTTCGACAGGCTGATCCGCATACGGTTGAACGAGGTCGTGAGAGCGGCGACCTCGTCGTTCCCCTTCGCCGCCACCTCGGGCACGTCCATGTTCCCCGTGCTCACCTCGTTCGCCACGTGCGCGAGCTGCCGGATGGGCCGGATGACGAAGAAGTGGAGCATGAGGTTGAGCATCACGAGCGTGAGCGCGAAGACCCCTGCGAACGACTGGATGAGCTTCCGGAGCGCGGAGTTGGCTTTCTCGATGGGCAACGCCATGGGCACGGAGACGATCTGCGCGCCCACGACCTCGTTGAGCAGCCAGCCGAAGCCGTTGTTCGGGCCGTAGGCCGCGATCATGGAGGCGGGGGCGATGTCGGGCGTCGTGTGGCAGCCGAGGCAGCCCGGGTCGCTGATGCGGATGGGCTTGGCGAGATACAGCGAGCGGCCCTGCGGCGTGTCGCGCTCGCCGATGAGCTCGGTTTTCTTCGCGTCGCCCCGGAAGATGTTCACGACGTCGGCTTCCCAGTCCACCGTGCGGTCCCGCGGGTTCGTGGGGTTGAGCGTCGCCTCCTTGTAGGCGTACTGCGGGTTCTTCACGCGGAGGTCGTTGAAGATCTCGGTTGCCGAGTAGGCCGGCACCGACTGCGGAAGGAACTTCTCGGCGAGCTGCGAGGCGATGAGGGGCTTGATCTGCTTGTTCGTGTAGCCGCGCATCGCGAGCGCGGCATCCATCATGAGCCGGGCGTTCTCGGTCACCTGGTCCCGGGCGTTGCTCTGGAGGAGGTCCCTCGAGAGCTTGGCCACGGGAACCAGGGCGATCCCGAAGACGACGAGGAGGATGAGGTTGAACTTGAGAAGGAGGTTCACGGGCCGGATTCTACGGGCGCCTGCATCTCCTCTGGTGTGGTGGCGAGCTTCCGGTCGATGATGAGCTTGAAGAAGAGCGGCACGAAGAACACCGCGAGGAACGTGGCCGCGAGCATGCCGCCCATGACGCCGACGCCCACCGACTGCCGCGCCCCGGCTCCCGCGCCCGTCGAGAGCGCGAGCGGGACGACACCCAGGATGAACGCGAGGGAGGTCATGATGATGGGCCGGAAGCGCAGTCGGGCGGCTTCCATGGCGGCTGCGGCGGCCGGCCAGCCGTGCTCCTTCTTCATGAGCGCGTACTCCACGATGAGGATCGCGTTCTTGGCCGCGAGGCCGAGGAGCGTCACGAGGCCGATCTGGAAGTACACGTCGTTCGTGAAGCCGCGGAGGTTCACGGCCACGAGCGCGCCGAACGTGCCGAAGGGGAGCGCAAGGAGCACCGAGATGGGGAGCGACCACCGCCCGTAGAGCGCCGCCAGGCTGAGGAACCCCATCACGGCGGCCAGGCCCCGCGCGATTCCGGAGCTGCCCGAAGAGCGCGTCCCCTGGAACCACGAGCCACACCAGTCGAACGTGAAGCCGGGG
>CAZXSG010000617.1:0-3660 GCA_964643185.1 uncultured Holophagales bacterium | reverse complement strand
GGGACCTGGAAGGCGGGGGCATCCGGGGAGACCGATTCCCTCCCGGGGCACCTCGCCGCTGTCGCCCTGGGGCGCCCGGTACATCGAGACGCTCGAAGGCTTCCCGTCGTTCGCGTCGGCCCTGCGCCGCGGCGCGAAGGAAGCTGCCGAAGGCAGCGTGACCTCGTTCACCCGCGAGGGCGCCACCGCCGTCGCGAGGGTCGCGGGCGCGCGCGGCCGCATGTTCGAGACCCGTATCTCCCTCACGCCCTGGCCGCCCCGCGCACTCGCAAAGCTCGCCGAGGAGGTGTCCCGCAGGGCCAGCTCGCTTGCGCATCTCCTGGCCGGCCGCCTGCCCGCCGATCTCGCGCCGGCCTTCGAGGAGACGGGGGCATCGCTCCTGCCGCGGACCCCGGCGGAGGTTCTCCAGGAGTGCTCGTGTCAGGGCGCGACGGCCGTCTGCTGGCATCTCGGCGCGACGCATCACGCGTTCGCGCGGAGGCTCTCGACCGAGCCGTTCCTTCTCTTCGCGCTCCGCGGAAGAGAACGCGAGGAGCTCTTCGCGGCGCTCCGCGCGAACCGCCCGGCCGCGAGCGCGCTGCCCATCGTGCCCGTGCCGCGCGAGCCGTTCCCGGCCGCGGCCCTGGAAAAGCCGGAAACGTTCTTCCGGCCCGGCGCCCCGATCGCCTCGCTCCGGCCGGCCTTCGTTCCGCAGGTCCCGGCCGATGCCGTACTCCAACGTCTCGGTCCCGCCCCGCTCGACAGCGAGCCGGCCCGCGATCTCCTCGGGGAGCTCCACCGCGCCATCGGCGCCGGCGCCGCGGAACGTCTCTCCGAGTGGGAATGGCGGAGGGCCGGCGGCCGCCGCTGAATTCGTTCCGGCGCGCTGAATCCGGCCTCGCCGCCTAGGCGGCGAAGCCCGTGATCAGCCCACGGTTCAGCAGCTTCAGAAGAATCCCCGCCGCCACCTGTGCCGCGACCTCGACGTCGTCGTCGGACGCCGCGTCACCCGCCGCCCGCTCACAGACCTCCGCGAACGAGCAGCCGGAGAGGAGCGCGGAGCCGGCGCGCCCTTCGGCCCCCTCGAGCGATTCGTGAAACACGTCCAGGCCCTCCCGAAAGACGAGCAGCGTTTCCGGTTCCTGAGAGGGAGCGGCGTCGGGGGAGGGATCCGCGGCCTCCTCGAGGTCGGCCCAAAGCTGGCCCACTCCGGCGCTCGCTTCGATGAGGGTCACACATCCGGCCGCGCGAAATGCCAGCTCTCCCCAGGCTTCAGGGGCGACGCCCGACAGTGCCTCGATCGGCAGAACCGGCTCGTCGCGCTGCTGGAACGCGTCGGCCCGCGCCCACTCCAGCCGCGCGAGGTCCGCGAGCCAGGGACGCCCCTCCGCCAGAGGGTGCACGGCGAGGAACGCTGGGAGGTGCTGACCCGCGTAGCGCATCGACCACGAGACGGGCGGATGCGCGAGCACGTAGTCGGTCATCAAGTCGTGCCAGGCGGGCTCTCCGGCGAGCAGCGCGACTTTCGGGAAGTCCTCCCGGATCGCGTCTTTCAGGCGGAAGAAGTACATGTTCGCGTAAACGTCCACTCGGTCGATGGCCGATCGCCGTTCGTCGCCCACGAAGACCGCGTCCACGAATCCCTCGGGCAGGACGCCCGCCGCCTCGAGATCCCGCTGACCCTTGCGGGCCCCCTCGGGCGCGGCGATGAGCTCCCAGAAGCCCTTCTGGATGTCTGCGAGACCCGGAGCCGGATCTTTCACGCGAAGACGCCCGCGGCGCCGAAAGACGCCACGCTCGTTGCTGCCGCGGATGCGCCCGAAGCGGCGCGCCGCGAGGCCTCGTTGCGCTGGGCCTCGAGGACGTCCCATTCCGGGATGTGGTCATCCCACTCCACCAGCGTCGAGACCTCGCCGAAGAAGCGGAGCGTTTCCTCGTAGAGCTCCCACACGGGCTCGGGGACCGGGTGATCGTGGGTGTCGAGGAGGAGCTCCTGACTCCCGTCGAGGCGCGAGTGCCCGGCGAGATGGAGCTGCCAGATCGCCTCGCGGGGCAGCGCCGCGAGGTAGGCCTTCGGGTCGAAGCGATGGTTCACGCTGGAGACGTAGACGTTGTTCACGTCGAGAAGGATTCCGCACCCCGTCCGTCGCGCGACCTCCGCGAGGAACTCCTCTTCGCGCATCTCGGAGACCGCGAACGACACGTAGCTCGACGGATTCTCGAGAGCGAACGGTCGCCTGAGACGTTCCATCACCTGGTGCACCCGGGAGACCACGTGCTCGAGGGCCTCCTCCGTGTACGGCATCGGCAGCAGGTCGTGCGCGGTGTGACCGCCCACGCCCGTGAAGCAGAGGTGGTCGGAGAGGAAAGCCGGCTCGACCTCGTTCGCGAGCGCCGCGAGGTGGGCGAGGTAGTCGTCAGAGAGGGGATCCGTCGATCCGATCGAGAGCGAGACGCCGTGGAGAACCACGGGAAAGCGCTCGCGCAGGGAGTGCAGGGTCTGGCGGGGACGGCCCCCGACATCCATGTAGTTCTCGCTGATCACCTCGAACCACTCGACGCTCACGGGCTCGTCCGAGAGGACGCGCCCGACGTGGGGCCGCCGAAGGCCGACACCGTGACCGAGAAAAGCAGGTTTCGTCATCGACTCGAAAAAGAAAAACGGGCGGAGAGGGACGCGCGCCCCTCACCCGCCCGCCTCGCAGAGCTCAGCTCTTCTTGTCCTTCTTCTCTTCCGCGACCTTGCCGCCGGCCTTGGTGCACTCGTCGGCGGTGGCGACCATGCTCCAGCCCTTGCCCTTGCACTCGTTCTTGCCGCCGCAGTTGTGGGTGCCGTCGGCGTTGCCGCACGCGCCCTTGCCCTTGCACTCGTTCCCGCCGAGACACTTGATCTTCTTGTCGGCCTTCTTGTCGGCCTTCTTCTCGTCACCGGCCTGAGCCGAGTTGGCGAGCACGAGGGTGGCGGCGGCGATCGCGACGGCGTTTCCGAACATCTGACGACGATTCATGAGGATCTCCTTCGGATTCAGGGGCCGTATCCCGGCCCCGATGATTTTTCGTTCTCTTCGGAGATGATCTGGTCGGCGGACCATATTCCAACCAGCGGAAGAAAAGAACGGGGGGATCGAGAAACCCCAGGAACACTCTCTATCTCCGGGGGGGTCTGGGGGATCGAGAAACCCCAGGAACACTCCAGTCAAACCCCCAGGATCATTTCAGCCTGGTGAGCAGGAAGGCCTCCAAGAGCTCCCGGCCGGGCCCCACGCCCGTCTTCACCCCCCGGTCCACGTCCTCGAGCGCGCAGACCGCCGCCGCGAGCTGCGGCACGCTCCAGGCCTGCGCAGCGAGGAACGAACGGTGGAGAACGAACGGGTGTCCGTCCACCGCCGCGCCCGGCAGCCCGGCCCCAGGCTTCTTCAGAGCGGGGAGCGTCTGGTCCACGAAGGTCCGGTAGTCGGGCCGGCGGCCGCCGCCGCCGCGATCCACGGCGGCCGCGCGCAGCGCGAGCATGCGCCGGAGCTCGCCCGCGAGGAGACCCAGCAGCGGGAAGAACGCCCCGTCACCCTTGGGTCCTTTACGCCCGCCCCCGCCCGCGTCGCCTCCGGCCTGCGGCCGGAAGGCGCTGAACTCGTCGCCCGAGAGCAGCCGGTCGAGGAGCGCGAGGGATTCCGGCAGCCGCCG
>CAZXSG010000616.1:0-3662 GCA_964643185.1 uncultured Holophagales bacterium | reverse complement strand
GTCGGTTCGTACGCGTCCGTTCACGTCAGACGCCCCTCGAATACGGGAAGCCCTGCGGCTTCGGGAAACCGCCATCGAAGTGTTTTCTCAGCGAGGCGTCACAGGCGGCATACTCCCAGTTGATCAACCGCTCCTGGGTTTCGTCGGGGAGGTAGGCGAGTCGTGTGGGGATTCCGGCGAGCTCCCGGGTGCGCGCCTCGGGACAGTCGAGCGCGTCGGGCAGCTCGTAGGCAGCGACGGGCGTACGGATTCCCCAATAGGCGCCCGGCCGGTGGCCCGCCTTGAAAGCCCTGATCAACTGCCGCTTCCTCAGGTTGCGCACCTGATCGTCCACGATGCCGGAAACGCGGACGGCGTGACGCGCCCAGTCGGATTTCGGATCGGGCTCGGGGCGCAGCTTGCCTCCGGCATCGCTCACGAAGACCGTGCGGCACCGCTTCCAGATGGTCTCGAGGCCCAGGTTGTCGTAGACGCCGCCGTCGGAGAGCACGATCCGCTTCGTGTAAGGCGAGGTCTGGAGGTCCTTCCCCGAGCCCGGCGTGAAGGTCGCCGGATCCACCTTGAGGATGAACGGGGAGAGCACCGGCGGAAACGCCGACGAGGCGGCCACGGCCGAGGCCAGCGGCACCTCGGGGTTGCGGATCTCGCCGACGCGCCAATCCCGGAGGTACGGCTTCGAGAACCGGAAGAGCGCGCCCGACTGGACGTTCGTGGCGTTGAGCACGAAGCGCGGCCCGTCGGGGAGGTCCGGAAGGGTGGCGTCGCCGAAGACGTGCTTGCGGTAGCCGGCAGCCACGCGGTCGGCGATGGTGCCGGGCAGCAGCAGTCCGCCCAGGATCGCCTCCGCGTCGAGCGTTTCGCCGGCCAGCTCGCGCAGCGGCACGACGAACGCCGAAAGGAAGCCGTCGCGGCTGCCCGACACCACGGCGTCGAAGCGGAGGCCCAGGAGAGCGGCGGTGATCGAGCCGCCAGACACGCTCGAGATGCGATCGAGGCGGCCCAGGAGGCCCACCTCGCGGAGGCGCCAGACGACGCCCACGTGAAAGAGCATCGCGCGGTAGCCGCCCCCCGAGAGGCAAAGGCCCAGGCCGTCCGCGGGCGCGGACGGGTCCGACAGGTCGGCCAGCGGCTGCGGATCGGCGCCGGCCACGGGGCTGTCCGGCATCGAGAGGTCGTCTTCGTCGACATCGGGCATCGGCGTCCTCCGGCGGCCACGGGCAATGCCAGTTCCAGGCACTCTCGATGACCGTTTCTCCATGAGTGCCGTGAGCCCGGCGATTTCGGTACGGCACGGAGCGAAATCGGCCTTCGCGTATCCTCGGCGGGTGGCGGGAGCGGGCAGGAAAGCAGTGAAGCCGCGGACGTTCGAAGAGGCCGAGACGGCGCTTCGCGACGCAGGCCTCGCCTACCCCGAGACCACCGAGGACTTCCCCTGGGGGCACCGCACGCTGAAGGTCAAGGGCAAGGCCTTCGTCTTCATGTCGAACGAAGGCGGCTGGTTCAGCCTCTCCGTCAAGCTGCCGCACTCCCATCCCGTGGCACTGTCCATGCCCTTCGCGAAACCCACGGGCTACGGCCTCGGCAAGAGCGGCTGGGTGTCGGCGTCCTTCGGAAAGCCGGCGGAGATTCCCCTCTCCGTGCTCCTGTCGTGGCTCGAGGAGAGCTACCGGGCGGTCGCGCCGAAGCGGCTCGCGAAGAGCCTCGACGTCGAGCCGCCCGCGAAGGCCCGGTAGGCGCGCCGGGCGAATGGCGGGCGATCTCTCCCCCGCACACATCGGGCTCCTGAACGAGGGTCCCCTCCATGCGGCGCTCAAGGCTTGGTACGCAGAGCCCGGAGACCGCTTCGAGGTGAGGGTCAAGGGCTTCGTCGTCGACATCGTTCGCGACGACCTTCTCCTGGAGATCCAGACCGGCAGCGTCTGGCCCCTCAAGCACAAGCTCCGCACACTTTCGCCGAACCATCGCATCCGGCTCGTCTACCCCATCGCGCAGGAGAAGCGGATCGCCCGTCTGACGGCGGACGGAACCTCCGGTACCGCACGCAGGTCGCCGAAGAAGGGGCGCGTCGAGGACATGTTCTGGGCCATCGTCGGCATTCCCACGCTTCTGTCGCACCCCAACGTGTCGTTCGAGGTCTTGATGATCCGGGAAGAGGAGGCGCGGCACTTCGTCGGGACGAAACGCCGATGGCGGAGCAAGGGCTGGGAAGTGGCGGAGCGAAGGCTCCTCGAGGTCGTGGACCGGCGGGTGTTCGACCGGCCGTCAGACTGGCTGAGCCTCGTTCCCTCGGAACTCTCGCTGTTCACAACTCGAGACCTCGCGGACGCGCTCGGCCTTCGCGTGGAACTGGCGCAGCGAATGGCGTACTGCCTTCGCCACATGCGCGCGATCGAGCGGATCGGAAAGCGCGGCCGGGCAAACCTCTACAGTGTGGATGCTCCCGCCCGCCGGTCTCCTCCTCTTCGGCTTCCGGAGCATTCCGGCGGACAAGGCCGAAGTGGATCCCTTCCCCAGCTGAACGGGCTCCGATGACGACCACGCGATACGACACGGGTACGGGGCTACCGCCCGACTGGCTTCCCCGGTTTCCCGGCGCGACGCTCACGGCCGTGCCGACCTACTATCGCGAGCCCGTCGAACGGACCGGCAAATTCCGGGTTCAGGCCCCGGCCGCAGCCGAGGAGATCCACGCCTTCTATCGAAGCGCCCTCGTCTCCCTGGGCTTCGAGATCGACCTCGACTCGGAGATCCCGTTCTCGCAGGCCTCGGGAGTTCCGATGGGCATGTTCTCCGCCGCGCTCGGCGGAAGGAAGGTCAGTGTCCTCGTCGTCGTCGAGCCCGGCAAGAACGCTGCCAGCACGAGTGTTGCCTACTCGGAGGTTCTCGCGGCCGAATAGGACCGCTCGCAGAACCGGTTCCGCTCGCTATACTCTCTTCGCTCCATGCGACTGGCCACGTACTTCCTCAGTCTTCTGTGCTCCCTGCCGTGTGTGGTTTTCGCGCTCGGGCTCCTGGTGCTCGGTCACGCCATCGCGACGAAGAACGTCTTCAAGATCCTCTATCACTTCCTTCTCGCGTTCGGATGGGGCGTCCCGGCCCTCGCGCTGGCCCTGGTCTGTCTCCTGGTGGCGGGGTTCTTTCCCCAGGGCCGTCTCGTCGCCTCGGTACTGATCCTCTTGCTCGACCTCGCGGCGGTCGTCGTGATCCTCGCCTCTCCGGCGGCGCCCAAGACCTTCTCGGAAGCGTTGTTTCTGGTTCCGGCCGTGATCTCCGTCGCCCTGGCTGGCTTCCTGGTGCTCGACGAATTCGTTCAGCCTTCCAACCGGCCAACCCAACCCCGGCGCGCTCCGGACTCACCCCGGAACCTGTCAACATCAGAGTCACATCGCCTATCGACACACGAAAGGTCACCATGAAAACACGCTCGTCAGTCATCGCGGTCGCCGTCGTAGCATTTCTTGCCGTATCCACGGCAGCCGCCGCGGAGACGATCCTCGATGAAGCCACGTACAAGCTCACTCTTCCAGACCCCTGGCAGTCGACGCGTACCGGCAACGCAATCGAGCTGACGGGTCCCGA
Organism: uncultured Holophagales bacterium; assembly: GCA_964643185.1. Classification (GTDB taxonomy): domain Bacteria; phylum Acidobacteriota; class Thermoanaerobaculia; order UBA5066; family UBA5066; genus JAEUQS01. The sequence continues at coordinate 83 of CAZXSG010000616.1, read as the reverse complement.
TGGTGTCAAGGCGACGCCCGGTCACGTGCCCACGGACCCGGCCGGCCTGTCCGACCCCGATGCCAAGGCGACGCCCGGCGAGG
>CAZXSG010000615.1:0-3689 GCA_964643185.1 uncultured Holophagales bacterium | reverse complement strand
CACGCCCGGGCGTCGCGCTTTGGGCGCCGGCGTTCCCCCTGCGCTACCCGTGGTGGCGCCCGGTGAGGAGCGGCACGCCGATCCTCATGTACCACCAGATCGGACCGCACCGGGGCAACGCGGGCGACAAGTGGCGCACGACGCCGCGCGATTTCGAGAGGCAGCTCGACCACCTCGCAGAGCGCGGCTACCGCGGCATCTCGCTGAGGTCGCACCTCGAAGGCAACTCGAACGAAGCGAAGAGCGCCGTGCTCACCTTCGACGACGGCTACGCAGGGGTGCTCGGGAACGCCCTGCCTCTGCTCCTTTCACGAGGCTTCTCGGCGACGGTGTTCTGCGTGTCTCACAAGCTGGGCCAGCGGAACGACTGGGACCCGGACGGCGATCCGCTGCTCGACGCGATCGGAGTGAAGGCTCTCCACGCAGCGGGCGTCGAGATCGGCTCGCACGGCGCCTCGCATCGGGCGCTCCCGGACCTCGACGACGCGGCGCTCGCCGAGGAGACCCGCGGCAGCAAGGCGCGGCTCGAGGACCTCACGGGCGCCGCCGTCGCGACGTTCTGCTATCCGTACGGTGCGCACGACGCGCGCTCGGTGGCCGCGGTCGAGGCCGCGGGCTACCGCGCGGCCACGGTGATCCGCGGCGGCATCGACGCGGATCTCCGGAACCCGTTCCGACTGCGCCGCGTCGCGGTGCGCGGGACGAACGACCTGCTGGACTTCCGTCTCGCGCTCACACGCGGCCGCTCGAGGCTGTAGCGCTATAGTTTTCCCATGAGCGCTCCCGCTCCGGTCTCACGCCTTGCCTCCTGGTCCGACCTCGTCGCACTCCCGGAGGACACCCGGGCCGAGATTCTCGACGGCGAGATCTCGATGCAGCCCAGTCCGTCCGCCCGCCATCAGAGGGTCGTCGCCGGCCTCACTTACAGCGTCGCTGGGCCCCTCGAGTTCGATCCGACGGGGCCGGGCGGCTGGTGGTTCGTCCCGGACGTCGACATCGAGCTGACGAAGCACCGGATCGTGAGACCCGACCTGGCGGGCTGGCGTCGAGAGAGGATGCCCGTGCTGCCTGAGGAGACGCCTATCCGAATCACGCCGGACTGGGTCTGCGAGGTTCTCTCGCCCTCGAACCATAGGCGAGATCGCATGGTGAAGGCCCGGTTCTACCTGGAGGCCGGAATCCCGCACCTCTGGCTCATCGACCCGATCGAACGGATCCTCGAAGCTCTCGCCGCCGAAGGGCAGCGCTGGGTGCGCCTCGGCCTTTGGGGCGACGGCGACCTCGCGCGCATCGCCTCGTTCGAAGCCATCGAGCTCTCCGTCGGGTCTCTGTTCCCGCCGCTCTCCTAGGCCTAGGCCTTCTTCGGCGCGATGAACGCGTTGTAGAGCAGCATGCAGATCGTGGAGACGACGCCGATGCAGCCCACGATCACCCACATCATTCCCGGGTTCGCGCTGCCCACGTAGTTCTTCACGAGGTAGCCCGAGAGCGGCCCCGCGATGAGCGCGCCGACCGCGACCGGCAGGAACGCGAAGCCCATGTAGGTGCCCACCTGCTCCTTGGGCGCGAGGTCGGCCACGTACTCGTAGAAGCGCGGCGCCTGCGTGGCCTCGCCGACCGCGAAGAACGCGATCGCGACGATGGTGACGGTGATGGACGTGAACGCGCCCATGAGGAACCACGAGAGGCTCGCGATGCCGAAGCCCAGCGTCATGGCCGTGATCGGGCGGAGCTTGTTCGCGAGGGCCGTCAGCGGGACGGTGAGGAAGATGATGACGATCGCGTCGACCGTCTCGATGATCTCGAAGCGCGGGTACTTCAGCACGTCGCGCACGTAAGCGGGCAGCGCGAAGAAGATCTGCCAGAACATCATCCAGAAGCCCGAGAAGATCAGCAGGAACGACATGAAGCGGAGGTTCGTGAACACGAGCAGCGCGTCGGCGAGGACCTGCCCGAAGCTCTTCGGCGGAGGCGCGTCGGCCGGCCGGGGCGGCCCCTTGTAGAAGATCAGCGTCCCGAGGATGTTGAGGAACGAGATCCCCGCCGAGACGAGGAGCACGTACTCGATGCCGAAGTTCTCGCGCACCGGAACGGCGAGAAGCGGACCGATCGCCCCACCGATGTTCACGAGCATGTAGTAGATGGAGTACCCGAGCGACTTCGTGTCCGGGGTCGTCGTTCGCGCGACCGTCCCGACGATGCAGGGCTTGATGAGCGAGCCGCCCATCGCCGTGAGCAGGAGCACGAGGGAGACGTACGTGAGCTTCCCGAACGCCGCCACGATCTGCTCGCCGTAGGCCATCCCTGCGAGACCGAGGAGCGAGTAGCCGACGCAGAAGATCGTGAAGCAGACGACGAGGCTCTTCTTGAAGCCGTAGCGGTCCACGATGGTGCCGGCCAGGAGCGGCATGAAGTAGAGCAGGTACGTGAAGACACCGAGGAGCGTGCCGGCCACCTCGGGCCCGAGGCCCACCTTCTCGGCGAGGTAGATCGCGAGGATCGCCTTCGCCCCGTAGTACGCGAACCTCTCGAAAAGCTCGATGACGTTCGCGACCCAGAACGTCCGGGAAAAGCCGTCTCTCAGCGTCTTCACGTCGATCAAGAGGAACCTCCTAGGAATCCCGCGCATCTTCCGAGGCGGCTCCACCGAAATCAACGTCCGAATTTGCGCATTCGCGCTGATCTGGACACATCGCGCGGACGGAGAGCAAACTCGAAGCGGTCACACCATCACACAAATCTCTCCACCACGACGAGGAGGCTCGGGATATGGGCATGTACATCATCGCGGAGCCCTGCATCGGCACGAAGGACGCGGCCTGCGCCGACGTCTGCCCCGTGGACTGCATCCATCCGCGGCGTGACGAGGCGGGCTTCGCCTCGGCCGAGCAGCTCTACATCGACCCGAACCTCTGCATCCAGTGCGGAAACTGCGAGCCCGTGTGCCCCGTGACGGCCATCTTCACGGAGGAGACGATCCCCGCGAAATGGGCGCACTACCAGCAGATCAACGCCGACCACTACACGGGGAGCTGAGAGGGCCCGTGCCGGAAACCGAGAAGTACGACTTCCTCGTCATCGGCTCCGGGCCGGCCGGCGAGAAGGGGGCCGCCCAGGCCGCCTACTTCGGCAAGCGCGTCGCCATCGTCGAGCGCTGGGCCGAGCCCGGCGGCGTCTCCGTGCACACCGGCACGCTCCCCTCGAAGACGCTGCGCGAGGCGGCGCTCTACCTCACCGGCTTCCGGCGCCGCGAGCTCTACGGGATGACGCTGCGCCTCGACCGAAGGCGGAGCCTGCGGCAGCTCCTCGGGCGGCTCGCCGACGTGACGGACCGCCAGACGCGGCAGATCGACCGGAACCTCGAGCGCCACCGGATCGACTGCGTGACGGGCCAGGCCCGCTTCCTCGACGCCGGGACGGTGGCCGTCCTCGACCCGGAAGGGCGGGAGACTCGGCGGCTCTCGGCCGGAGCGTTCCTGATCGCGACCGGCTCGGCTCCCCTCCCGCCCCGCGGCCTGACGTTCGACGACCCGGACGTCGAGGACTCCGATCGGATCCTCGACCTCGACCGGATCCCTCGCAGCCTCGCCGTCGTTGGCGGGGGTGGCACCGGCTGCGAGTTCGCGGCGAGCCTCGCACCGCCCGGCACGGCCGTAGCGCCGGACGGGGGGGAGGACCGCCCGGTCCGG
>CAZXSG010000614.1:0-3689 GCA_964643185.1 uncultured Holophagales bacterium | reverse complement strand
TCGTCTCGCAGGAGCGCCAGGAGCTCATCGCGAAGCTCAAGCGGTTCCTGGCGCCCCAGGTCGCCGAGCTCGTCGACCGCACCGGCGACGACGGCGTGCTCGAGGGCCACCGCGCCGAAGTGACCGTCGTGTTCTGCGACCTGCGCGGCTTCACGGCCTTCGCGGCGAAGGCCACGCCCGAGGCGGTCATGAACCTCGTGTCGTCCACGATCAACCAATGGTCGATTCTCTCGGCGCTCCTGCCCGTCATCTATTCGATCTCACGGGGCACGCCCTCGGCCCTCGTGTTCGACGCGCACCAGGAATCGGAGATCCTGCTCACTCTCGTACAGAGCTACCTCGCGTGGCTGCTTCTCCTGAACATGAACCTCCAGATGAAGGAGGCGGGCCTCCTGTTCGTGCTCTGGCTCGTGCAATTCTGTGTGCCCTCGACTCGCGAGACGATGGTGTTCGTCTACCTCGGCTGGTGTCTCCTCCAGATCGGACTCATCCTCTATCGACCGGCGAGCTTCCGCGCCTTCAAGGCCTGCTGGCAGCTCTTCCGGAAACCACACGCGGAGGCCTGATGCGACTTTCCCGGAGATGCTCCTCTGTTTCCCCCTCGGCCACTCTCGAGGTGCTGAAGGCCGCCTCGGCCATGCGCGCGCGCGGCGTGGACGTGGTCGACCTCGGGCCGGGCGAGCCCGACTTCCCGACACCGGAGTTCATCAAGGAAGCGGCCATCGGCGCGATCCGCGGGAACTTCACGAAGTACACCGACGCGGCCGGCATACCCGAGCTGCGCTATGCCATCGCGCAGCGCTACAAGAACGCCTGGGACGCTCCCTGGGAGCCGGGCCAGGTGGTGGTGACCGCGGGCGGAAAGCAGGCGCTGCACACGGCGTGTCTCGCGCTCTTCGAGGAGGGCGACGACGTCCTCGTGCCCTCGCCCTACTGGGTGTCGTTTCCCGAGATGGTGAAGCTCGCGGGCGCGAACCCCGTGATCGCGCCCACGTCGGCCGCGAACGGCTACCGGCTGACCGCGAGGGACCTCGAGGCGGCCGCCACGCCGGCGACGCGGGGCGTCATCGTGAACACGCCGAGCAACCCCACGGGCGCTGTGATGGACCCCGCGGAGGTCGAGGCCGTCGTGCGGCTCGCCGCGTCGCGCGGGTGGGTCGTGCTGTACGACGAGTGCTACGACCGCTTCGTGTACGAGGGCCGGCACCTCTCCGCGGCGTCGCTCGTGCGGCAGTTCCCCGACACGATCGTTCTTTCCGGCACCCTCTCGAAGACGTACGCGATGACGGGGTGGCGCATCGGCTACCTCATCGGCCCCAAGCCGCTGATGGACGTCGTGTCACGGGTCGTCTCCCACGCGACGTCGAACGTTTGCTCGATCACGCAGAAGGCCGCGCTCGCGGCTCTCACCGACACCGACTCCTCCGAGGCCGAGATCCACACGATGATCTCCGAGTACGCGCGACGGAGGGAGTACCTCGTGCCGGCGCTGAACGGGCTGCCGGGCGTGACGTGTGCCCCTCCGGGTGGCGCGTTCTACGCGTTCCCGGACGTGTCGTCGCACTACGGAAAGGTGTGGAAGGGGCGGCCGCTGAAGGGCTCGTTCGGGATGTCGAAATTCCTGCTCGAGGAGTCGGCCGTGGCGGTCACGCCGGGCGGTGGGTTCGGGGAAGACCGCTGTATCCGTCTTTCGTTTGCGACGTCCCTCGAGCGGCTGGAGGAAGGCATCGCGCGGATGCGGAAGGCGCTGGACTCGCTGGCGTAGGATCGTTCAGGGCCGCTCCAGCGGAGCGGCCCCAGGGACTCCCTGTCGGTGTTGCTGACAAGCAGCGGTAGCTGGTCTGTCACCGGTTCGCGTCTTCACTCCCCTTACCTGGAGGCGCCACATCGAGTTCCCTCAGGTAGGCTTTTGCGATCTCGTCTCCACGTGCAGCAGCGCTCCTGATCCAGTGCATACCCTCAACCACATCACCGTCACTGACGAGAAGAGATCCCAGCATACTTGCCGCCTTGAGATCCCCAGACTTGGCTCCGACGCGCAGCCAGCGGATTGCAAGATCATGGTCATCGGCGTAGAACTCAAAGTGTTTGTAGAGTCTCAGTGCTGCCTTCCCGTCGCCACGGGCCGCAGCGAGTATCGCAGCTTCCTCTTCAGACGGGCGAAGCATGTAACTCACGCCGGGCCTGAAGTCCTGGCTTCGAGCTGTGTAAATCCCGTAAGACACAAGGATGATGACTGCCAGGGCTGCGGCCGACGCCGGCAACCGAAAGGCGAGGCCCCTCTGGCACGGAGCCCTCACTGAAGTGGCTGAACGATGAAGCCAGGTAGAAATGTCCTCATATGGCCTCGTGCATCTGATTTTCTTTCGAAGCCCTTGGAACCTCGAACGTGCGAAACCGGCGGTGCAACCGTAAAAATTGTTGTCCCGTCGTCGCCCTCTCTGAGCCACCCCATCTCCGTCGCGGCGGAGACCGGCAGGTTACGTCTGTCTGCGAGGAACAGCGCAAATTTTCCACGGGCGACTTTGCAGGAGTAGAGGACGATATGCGTGCAAGCTCGAAAGGCCGGGCCATTCAGTCTGTTGCTTAGAGTCGCAACTTGCACTCGGTAATTCTCCGCGCTGAATACGCCGTTCTCCGTTCCATGACCCGCAACTGCGCACTCGCCCGGCTCCGTCCGAATCGCTTGTGCTCGCTCCCAGAGAAAGCTGTCCGTCTCCGCGTTGAAGAGGTTGATGACGCTGCTGCCGAAGGCAGGGCGCACTTCGATGGAGGCCTTGAAGCCAATGTCCATTGGCCTTCTTTCGTCGGGAGCGCCATCCGCCATGCCGAAGAAGTCAACGAGAAGAACGGGGGAGTTCAAAGCATAGGAATACCGGTTCCAGCTCTCCACCGAGCCCGCTGTGCCCGTGAGGATATCCTGGCCAAGGAACCGCCCTAGGCGCGAGTCGTAGGTGCGGGCGTGCTGGTACATTCGAGACGAACTGAGCTCCTCTGCGTCCCGTTCCATCGAGGCGAAGCCGAGTCGCTGCTGACTAAACGAAGAGGACATCTCCTCGCCAAACGGCCTGAATTTACGCTGTCCGCCCTGAAGCGTACCGTCGATTCCCCACGTCGCTCTTGTGGAGCCGAGGTGATCCGTTGAGTAAAACTGCCAACAGGGGGGAGCATTGTCTGCGGCACCACAAACCGCACGCGACCCGACGAGCCTTCCGCCGAAGTAGAAATTGTCGCGAATCAGCGCATTTGTACCGCCCTCTCGCCGTATCTCCGTGACGACACGCCTCTGAGGGTCGCGCAGCGTGAAAACAAGGGCATTGGCGGTCGCCTTGCCAATCCGCTCCCCTTCGGAATCATAGAAGTAGTTCCACGTTACGTTGGCTCCGGTGGCGCTGTCGAATTTGGTCGAGGTGGTCATGCGGTCGAGGCCGTCGTAGACGAAAGACTCTCCGTACACGGGAAGGCTCGTGACGTTTCCTCGTCCGTCGTACCCCACCGGTGTGTACGAGGGGCTCGTTCCCTCCCGAACGCCGGAGACTCGGTTCGTTGGGCCAAAGCCAAGAGGGGTGATATCGTAGGAATCGATTGAGAATGATCTGACGTTTGCGCCGGACCCGGTGATGGCCGTCAGGTTTCCGGGGTAGTCGTACGCGTATGAGAGTTGCTCGACGTTCTGGCCAGAGGTCATG
>CAZXSG010000613.1:0-3691 GCA_964643185.1 uncultured Holophagales bacterium | reverse complement strand
AAACCAGCCGCGAGCACCACCCCGGTCTGGAGGTCCACGCGGCGCGCCGCGGGGGCGCGGGCCCAGACCGGAGGCAGCCCGACGGGTGTCGTCGGGAGTTACCCGCCGATCGCGCGGAAGAGCACGGCCCTTCCCCCCGTCGCCAGGAAACCCGTCTCCGAGAGGGAGGCGGCGGGAGAGGTCTGTCCCGCAAGAGACAGGGGAACCGCCCAGGTTCCCTCGGCGGCCGCGACGTCGACTCCGTAAAGCGTTGAGCCATGGTCGTAGTCCGCGGCGTTGGGATTCAAATCCGTCGCTGTGCTCGAGAAGAGGAGGAACGTCCCCTGCGCCGCGAAGCGCGGGTACTTCGACGATCCGTTCGACAGACCTCCGGAGTGCCGCGTTCCGACCAGCCGGAGCCGTTCGGTGAGGCGATCGAGAACGGAGACCTCGAATCGGTAGTCCAAGGGGTCCGTGCTGTGCACGAAAGCGAGGTAGCGCCCATCCCGGCTGAGAGTGGGCTGGAACCCTCCAGCCGCACGCGTCTCCTCTTGCGGAGCGTGGCTCGCGAGCCGTATCGACCCGGTTCCCGAATCGTAGAGGTACACGTCCTCGCGATAGTTGAGGTCGTTCCAGCCGGCACCCAAGGGGGCGGCGGTGCTCACCGCGATCACCGAGCCGTCGGCCGACATGTCGAATCTCCTTCCCCCCAGGTTGAACAACTCGTAGGGAATGTACGGTGCATCGAACGGGGTTTCGCCATGGGTGACGAGCCGAACCGCCCCGGAGAGACGGTCGAACAGGAACAGGTCGGCGGCCTGATTGAGGTCGACCTGTCCCACCACGAGATCGGTCGCCCTGCTCCGAAACGCGACGAAACGGCCGTCGTCGCTCAGTTGACAATCCGCCGCGCCGGCGTTGGCGGACCGGCCCCCGCCCGCAGTGGACCGGCTCACGAGGATGGCCGTCGCGGCCTCGGTGTCGTAGAGGTAGAGGTCGACCTCGTCACCGTTGCCATCGACGAAGCCGTCGACGAGGCTCGGGCTGGCGCTCACGAACGCGACCCATCGGCCGTCAGGGGTGATGTCCGTGCCGTAGCCGGAGACGCGCGCCTGCGGAGCGCCGGCCACGTGGGAGACGATCCGTACGGAGCGTGTGAGCCTTTCGTAGATCGCAGCCGCGTACGTGCCGTCGGACTGGTGCTGCGTTCCGACGATACGGGACCCGTCGCGATTCGGGGCTCCCGAGGAGAACCCGGGGAGGCCCTGGATCTCGCCGGTCGTGAGGTCGTAGACGTAGGCCCATTCCGTGGACTGGTTGGGAATCAGGTTCCTCGCGGAGCTCAGGAAGAACGCGACCGAACCATCCGCAGAGAGGACCGCCGACCGGCTGGAACCGTCCGCGAACGCGCCATCCTTCCAGCCGCGACTCACGCGCTCCGTGTGGCCCGTATCGCGGTCGAGAAAGAAGATGTCCTCGGATGAGTCGGGGTCTACGACTCCGGGCGTCACGTCTCGCGAAGGGCTCGCGAACACGACGAACCGTCCGTTGCTGCCGGCTGCATGCCCTTCCCCGAAGCTCACCTCGGTCGTTCGGGTGAGAGGCGAGGCAGGAACCACCAGCTCGGCGCCGAAGAGAGGAGCAGCGAACAGGCCTAGCGACACGATGGCATGGGCTCTTACCACGGGGAAACGAGACTTCATGTAACGGAGTGTCGGCTGCGGGTCGAATCCCACCCCGGGGACCTTTTTGCACGAGGGGGTGGAATCCCCGCGCCCCGAGCTCCTCATGTCGGGTAGGGATCTTTTACGAAAGGGGTGGCTCCATGCCGAACAAGGTCATTCCGATGACGGCCGTCTGGGTTGCGGGACGCGCGCTCGCGGGGGGCGCGCCGAGCACCGTTCTGCCGGGAGGGATCCAGATCCTCCTCGAGGGAGGGCGGCTCGAGATCCGCGAGAAGGGCAAGACGGTCTTCTCCATGAAGAAGTGCTCGGCCAAGGGCGCCAACCTCGTGATCGACTATCCGCACACCATCGAAGGGCAGGAGGGCCGGGGCTGGGGCATTCTGGCCATGCTCATCGCGCTGTACTACGGTCTCAGCAGCGGGTGCACCAACATCGAGCTGGGCTCGCAGATCGAGAACACTCACGCCTCCACCTCGTTCTGGGGGAAGTTCGGGATCGCCAACATGCTGCACAACAGCCTGCACGGCGCCCTGGATCACGGAATCCAGTGGGTGCTCGCGAACTGCCCCCAGCGGGCGCCCGAGTACACGGATCTCGTGATCCGGCAGGGGCACGGTTAGCCCAACCGTCGAGCCCGGCGCCGTATCATTCGGGCATGCCCAAACCGCGCGCCTCGAAGCACTCGCGCGAGCTCCGGCCCGCGCCCAAGAAGACCGCCAAGGCCAGGCCCGCGCCGTCACCGGCGCCGGTGAAGCGCGCTGCGAAGAAGCGGCCCGCCGCGCGCAAGCCGGCGGGCCCGCGGGCCGCCTACATCGTCGAGATCGAGGTCGATCCCGCGGCCGAGGCCCCCTGGTTCCGCTGGGAAGTCGACGAGCACATCCCGGAGGTGCTCGCAGAGCCCGGTTTCCTCGACGCGACGTTCTACCGCATCGACGACGGGGGGTCCTGGCCGCGCTATCAGGTGCTGTATCGGCTCGAGTCCCGCGAGGCCTTGGACGCGTACCTCTCCGGCGAGGCGGTTCAGCGCCTGCGCAAGGAGGCCATGGCCAGGTACGGCAGCGTCATGCGCATCACGCGGCGGCTCATGAACGAGGCCGCGTTCATCGCGCCGGCTCCGCGCAGGCGCCGTCCTTCGCGCCGATAGGCTCCACCAGAACGAGGACCTCCCCTGCGGCCCGTTCCGGGTCGGCAGCTTTCCAGGCCTCGACGGCCTTTCGCACGAACCCGAGCCCGGGTGCCGCGACGGCGAACCGGTGCTCTCCCTCGACGCGAGGCTCGGGATGCGCGTGGGGCCGGCCCTCGCTGCACTGTCGACAGAGGATCCGCAGCGTGGACCAGTCCTCCGGGACACAGGCGAGAGCCTCGCAGGCCTCCTCGAACGCGACGAGGTCCTCGATGGCTCGGGCCTGGATCGGAACCTCGAACGTGCCGTACGTTCCACCGGCCAGGACCCCAAGCTCGTTGAAGACCGGAACCTCCTGGTCGCCCGTCCTCCGGTAGCCTTCGGGCGCGCCGTCGTGCAGCACCACATCTCCGTGACGATGCCCGGACTCCGGGAGGGGAATGCTCGTCAGGACCGCGCGGGCCGGATCGATCCGCCGCGCCCACACCACCTCGGCGTCGTCGTTCGGATTGATTCTGATCGGGACGCTGCCGAGGTCCATCTCGACCGGTCCGGCACCGGGCGGAATCCCGATTCCGTAGAGCGTCCAGGCCCGCCGCGCCTCGACCCAGTTGCCGAGAGCCGTCGCGGCGATCCCCATGTTCCAGATCGCCGCCTCGTCGGAAGGAGCGAGCCTCACGGCCTCTGCGTTCCAGCGATAGGACTCTACCCACTGTCCCAGGTACTTGTAGGTCAGGCCCAGGTTGTACCAGGGGACACTCCAGGAAGAAGCCTGCTGTATGGCCTTCCCGAAGAGCACGATGGCGGCTCCGGGTTCACCGGCCCCACGGCGCTCCCTCCCCAGACGGTCGTACCGTCTCGCGAAGGGTTTCATCGCCTTCGGTAGACGTCGGTGCCCAGGTAT
>CAZXSG010000612.1:2639-3702 GCA_964643185.1 uncultured Holophagales bacterium | reverse complement strand
GGGGCGGGGGCGGGCCCGCGTCGTCGGGACCGCCCCCCGGCCCGGGGGGCCGCCCGTGGTGGGCCGCCCGGTGACGCTCACGGTGCCGGCCCGGAGCTTTGCCGACCTCACCTATCAGCTCACCCCGGGACGCCGCGGCGACCTCGCGTTCGAGCAGGCCGACGTGCTGCTCGACGGGGCGTTCGACCTGTGGCAGCGGCGGGTGAGAGCCGGCGCGCGCGAAGAGGTTCGCGTGGTGCCCAACGTACGCGCCGTCGCGCGCTTCGCGCTCTTCGCCGTGGAGGACCGGCTCGGCCGCATCGGCGTCTTGAAGGGCCAGCAGCGCGGCGAGGGGACCGACTTTCGCGAGCTCCGCGAGTACCGCGACGGCGATTCGCTGCGCCGCATCGACTGGAAGGCCACGTCGCGGAGGAACCAGCTCGTGTCGCGCGAATACCAGGACGAGAAAGACCAGCGCGTGATCTGCCTCGTGGACTGCGGACGCCGCCTCCACGCCCGCGACGGTACGCTCTCGCACTTCGACCACGTGCTCAACTCGGTGCTCCTCCTCGCGTACGTGGCGCTCCGCCAGGGCGACTCGGTGGGCCTCCAGACGTTCAGCGGCAGAGACCGCTGGCTGCCCCCGGTGAAGGGCGCCTCGGGGCTCGAGGCGATCCTGGGGCAGGTGTACGACCTCGAGACGACGACGCTCCCCTCGGACTACCTCGAGGCCGCGACCACTCTCATGAAGCGGCAGCAGCGACGCGCGCTCGTGGTCCTCGTGTCGAACGTGCGCGACGAGGACTCCGAGGAGCTCAAGGAGGCGCTGCGTCTCCTGCGCACGCGGCACCTCGTGCTCCTCGCGAGCCTCCGCGAGACGGCCCTCGACGAGGCGCTCGCCAAGCCCCCCGAGACGCTCGACGAGGCTCTGCGCGTCGCTTCGGCGCACCGGTACCTCGCGGCCCGGCGCGCCGCGTTCGACTCCGTTCGCCAGCGCGGCACGATCGCCGTCCACGTGACGCCGCAGGAACTCCCCCTTTCTGTGGTGAACCGCCGCCCCCAGGTCCACACCGGCAAACCTCTC
>CAZXSG010000612.1:0-2629 GCA_964643185.1 uncultured Holophagales bacterium | reverse complement strand
CGAGGTCAAACGCGAGAATCGTCTCTGAGCCTCACGCCGCGGGGTCGGGTTTGTACTTGTAGTCGCGGCGGTTGTCGCCGATCAGCACGTCACCGCCGACGACGATCGGGTCCGCCGCGTAGCTCATCTTGTCGAACACGCGCACGAGAATGTTGGTGATGTCGACGCCCGCGGCCTTCAGATCGCGGAGCGCCTGCACGAGGTGGTCGAGCGTCGGCTTGTAGTGCCCGCTCCGGCCCGTGATCATCGTGATCTTCCCGGCCGTGACCTTCCATTCGCCCGCGCCGCGCACGCCCGCTCCCGCGAGGAAGCTCGTGTGCTGGATCTTCCCCACCTTCATGCGGTTCGAATAGAACGTCTGCTTCTCGCTCTCGACCCAGATGGCCCAGTCGTCGCCGCTCCAATGCGACTTGAACCCGCCCGTGTCGAACGGCTCGAGCTTGTTCGTGTTGATCCAGTGGCCCTCGGAGTCGACGTGGCCGATGCGGTGGAGGAGCCCGTTCTGAATGGAGATCTTGTACTTCCCGGCCGCGCTCTCACCCTTGTACTTCACGCCCTTCTGGAAGTTCAGGATCTCCTGGTTCCACCAGTCGATGCTCTTCTTGGCGGCGTTGGGAATGCGCGCCGAGATGGCCCGGCGGAAGTCCATGAGCGAGACGATGTCGACCCAGGAGAAGAACGGCATGCTCGACATGGCGCCCGTGTGGACGTCCTTGAGGATGTACAGGTAGTTCCCCATGCGGTGCTTGGGGTCCTGCTTCTCGAGCTCGTACATCGAGTCGATTTCCTTCTGACCCACCTCGAAGTCGTAGTCGGCAGGCGTCTCGGCCGCAAAGCCCTCGACGGTCTGCACCGTGCGGGCGACCTGGACTTCCTCTTTGCCGCCCGTGTAGCCGAGGACCTGATCGTCCTCGGCGCTCGTCGGGGTCTCGGGAACGTCAACAGCGGCGGTGTAGTAGGGCATCGCTCACCTCGGTAAGAAGTGACGGCCCCCCGAAAACCATTTCAGCCCGTCGTGAGCTTTCGGTACTTGATCCGGTGCGGGAACTCCGCCGCGGGACCGAGGCGGCGCTTCCGGTCGGCCTCGTAGTCCTGGTAGTTGCCTTCGAACCACACGGTCTTCGAGTCGCCCTCGAACGCCAGGATGTGGGTCGCGACGCGGTCCAGGAACCAGCGGTCGTGCGAGATCACGACGACGCAGCCGGCGAAGCCGAGGACGGCTTCCTCCATCGCGCGGAGCGTGTCGACGTCGAGGTCGTTCGTGGGCTCGTCGAGGAGCAGCAGGTTGCCGCCCTTCTTGAGCGTGCGGGCGAGGTGCAGCCGGTTCATCTCGCCGCCCGAGAGGTCCTTCACGCGCTTCTGCTGGTCCGCGCCCTTGAAGTTGAACATCGCGCAGTACGCGCGGCTGTTCAGCTCGCGCTTGCCCACCATCATGCGTTCGTTGCCGCCCGAGATCTCCTCCCACACGGTCTTGTCCTCGGCGGGCTTCTCGCGGTTCTGGTCGACGTACGAGAGCGACACCGTTTCGCCGATGCGGAGCGAGCCACCATCCGGCTGCTCGAGGCCGGCGATCATCTTGAAGAGCGTGGTCTTGCCGGCGCCGTTGGGTCCGATGACGCCGACGATGCCGCCGGGCGGCAGCAGGAACGAGAGGTCGTCGAAGAGGAGCTGGTCGCCGTAGCTCTTCTGCACGCCCTTCGCCTCCACCACGAGGTCGCCGAGGCGCGGGCCGGCGGGAATGAACAGCTCGTTCGTCTCCCCGCGGGACTCGGGGCCCTGCTGCGCGAGGAGCTCCTCGTACGCCTTGAGACGCGCCTTACCCTTGGCCTGCCGCGCGCGGGCCGACATCTTCACCCACTCGAGCTCGCGCTCGATGGTCTTCTGGCGGTTGCTCTCGGTGCGCTCCTCGGTTTCGAGGCGCGCTTTCTTCTGCTCGAGCCAGGAGGTGTAGTTGCCCTTCCACGGAATGCCGGCGCCGCGGTCCAGCTCGAGGATCCAGCCGGCCACGTTGTCGAGGAAGTAGCGGTCGTGCGTGATCGCGACGACGGTGCCCGGGTACTCGCCGAGGTGGTGCTCGAGCCACGCGACGCTCTCGGCATCGAGGTGGTTCGTGGGCTCGTCGAGGAGCAGCAGGTCGGGTTTCTCGAGAAGCACGCGGCAGAGCGCGACGCGGCGGCGCTCGCCGCCCGAGATCTTCGTGACGTCGGCGTCGGCCGGCGGGCAGCGGAGCGCGTCCATGGCGAGCTCGAGCGTGCGGTCCAGCTCCCAGCCGTTGGCGGCCTCGATGGCGTCCTGCACGCGGCCGTACTCGGCCATGACCTTGTCCATCTCGGCGTCGGAGAGGGTCTCGCCCATCTTCTCCGAGAGCTCGTCGAAGCGGGTCATGAGCTTCTTGACCGGCGCGACGGCGTCTTCGATGTTCTGGAGGACGGTCTTCTTCGGATCGAGGTACGGATCCTGCGCGAGGTACCCGATGCGCGTTCCCTCGGCGGGATACGCGTCGCCCGTGAACTCCTTGTCGACGCCGGCCATGATGCGGAGCAGCGTGGACTTGCCGGCGCCGTTCGGGCCGAGAATGCCGATCTTGGCGCCGGGGAAGAACGAGAGATAGATCCCCTTCAGGATCTCC
>CAZXSG010000611.1:0-3702 GCA_964643185.1 uncultured Holophagales bacterium | reverse complement strand
CGCGGCGGCGAGGTAGAGCGCGGCGGGCGAGCCGAGCCCGCCGGCACCCACGAGGAGGACGCGTCCGGCCTTGAGGCGCTTCTGTCCCTCGATGTTCACCTCCGAGAGAAGGAGATGCCGCGAGTAGCGACTGACCTCTTCCTTCGTCAGAGCGGCCGGCTCCGCCGCGCCGCCCGCGATCGCGGGCACGATGGAGAGCTCGTCACCGTCTGCAAGTGGCGTCTTCAGGCCGTCGAGGAAGCGGATGTCCTCGCCGTTGAGGTAGAGGTTCACGAAGCTCCTCACGCGAACGCCGTCCTCCTCGACGAGCTGCGCGCGGAGCGCCGGGTAGCTTCCGAAGAGCGCCGCCAGCGCGCCGGAAACCTCGGACGCTTCGGTGACGTCCACCTGGGAGCGCTCGCCGGTGTGGCGCCGGAGCGGTGTGGGAATGCGGATCTCGATGGGCATGGTCTTCTCCTTCTGTTGCTGCGTTTCAGACCAGGGCGTTGGACGACAGGCGCGTCACGGGCGAAAGCGAACCCGACTCCTGGATCTCGAGCTCGGTGAACGGCTCCTCCGGTCCGAGGATCTCGAACGCGCCGATCTCGGCGGACTCGCCGCTCCTCACGGAGACGATCACCGTGAGGAGGCCCTCCCAGGCATAGGCGCGGTCGGTGCCCGAGGGGCGCGCCGGGTGATCCGGATGGCTGTGCCAGAAGCCCAGGAGCCGCGCGCCGAGCCGGTCGGCCTCGCGCTCGACGGCGAGGTAATCGCGTGGCGCGACGGCGAAGCGGACGCGCGGCGTGCCGGCCTCGCTGTTGGGAATGGGGAGCGTGAGGGTCACGTGCGGCGCGCCGGCAACGAGGTCACCGAGGAGCGCGCCGCAGCCCTCGTTCGGGTACGCGCCATTCGCCGCGAGCGCGATGGCGGCGAGCACGGACGCATCGATCGTCACGGTTCGCGGGGCGGTCATCGTGCGCACTCCCCGTCTTTCGTCTCGATCGCGAACGCTTCGCCCACCGGCTGGCCCAGATCGGTGAAGTCCTCGTCCGTCGCCTCCTCGGCCGACAGCCGTTCGAGGTCCGCGAGGAGCGCCTTCTGCCGCGGCCCGCCAATGCGCCGGAAGAACGCCGGCGCCGTCTCGCCGGGGGCGCCCTCGTCGCGGTAGAGCCCGAGCAGCAGGTCCACGGCCGCGGGAATCCGGCGGCCCGGCACCTTCGCCACGATCTTCGCGAAGGACGCGCCCTGCTCGGTGACCTCGCCGCCCGTCATCACGAAGTACTGCGGCAGCGCCTTGCCCGAGAGCTGGCGCGCGCTGCCCTGGAAGCCGATGCCGGCGATGTGGTGCTGACCGCAGCCGTTCGGGCAGCCGCTGATCTTGATCTTCAGATCGGGCGCGAGCGCGGCGACCTCGGGGTGGTCCTGGAGGTGATCGGTGAGGAGGCGCCCCAGCCCGCGCGAGTGCGTCACCGCGAGCCGGCAGCTCTCGGCGCCCGGGCAGCTCGTCACGTCGGTCACGGTGCCGGCGCCCGGCGTTCCGAGACCGGCGGCTTCGAGGCAAGCGAAGAGCGCGGCGACGTCTTCCGTGCGAACCCAGCGCAGGAGGAGGTCCTGCTCCGTGGTGAGGCGCACCTCGCCATCGCCGTAGGCCCTCGCGAGCCCGGCGAGGAGATCGAGCTGCGGGGCCGTGACGTCGCCGAGGACGAGCGTGACCGCGACCGTCGCGTAGCCCGCCTGCCGCTGCGGCTTCACGTTCGTCGCGAGGAACCTCTCGAAGGACGGACGGGTGCGCGGAAGCTGCGGCAAGAGGCCGGGACCGCGCAGCTCGGCCCCGGACGCGTTGGCCGCGATCTCGAGCCGCACCTCCGCAGACCTTTCGGCCGGCGCGGATTCCTCGGGCGGGTGCGCTTCGTCGAACGGCAGCGGGATCCGCCGCTGCGCGGTGAGCTCCGCGAGCGCGTCGACGACCTGCGTGCGAAAGGCCGGGAAGCCGATTGAGCGGATGAGGAACTTGATGCGGTTCTTCGCGCGGTTCTCGCGGTCGCCCAGGCGGTGGTACACGGAGAGCACGGCCTCAGCCGCTTCGAGGATCCCGCCTGCCGGGAGGAAGTCGAAGAGCACCGGACCCGAGACGGGCAGGATGCCGGTGCCTCCGCCCACCGTGACGCGAAACCCGCGGCGACCGTCCTGGATCACCGCGCGGAAGCCGAGATCGTTGATCGCCGCGACGGCATGGTCCTCGGCACAGCCCTCGAACGCGATCTTGAATTTGCGTGGCAGCGTCGAGCTGAGCGGATGCCTGAGCAGGAACCGCGTGAGCGCGTCGGCATAGGGCGTCACGTCGAAGCGCTCGTCCGCGGCCACCCCCGCGTACGGGCAGCCCGTGATCGTCCGCACCGAGTTGCCGCAGGCCTCTTTCGAGGTGATGCCCGCGTCGACGAACGTTCGCAGGATGGTCTCCATGTCGGCGAGCTTCAGGAAATGGAACTGAACGTTCTGCCGGGTCGTCACGTGCGCGAAGCCGCGCGCGTACGTCCGCGCGACGTGGGCCACGACCTCGAGCTGCGCGGCGGAGAGGATCCCCTGCGGGAGCTTCACGCGGAGCATCTGGAAGCCGTCCTGCCGCTGGCCGTACGTGCCGTTCAGGAGGCGGAAGCTCTTCCAGGCGTCGGCGGAGATCTCGCCGCTCTCGAAACGCGCGAGCGTCGTCACGAAGAGATCGACGTCCTTCGGATCGCTGAACCCCAGGTGCGCGCGACCAAGCGTCGTGGCGCTTTCAACGGCTGGCATGGAGCCTCTCCCTTTCCGGTTGGGCCTGTTGGCGGCCGAGCACGGCGGCGAGTGACACGACCTCACCCACGACGATCGTTCCCGGCGCGTCATCGATGGCGGACGCAGTCCCATCGGCGAGTTCCCCGAGCGTCCCCGTCCAGGTGAAGGCGTCTTCCGTTGCGGCGGCGAAGCAGATGGCCGCGGGCGTGGCGCGCTTCCAGCCCTTCGAGACGAGGAGCGACGCGATGGCCGCGCTCCGGGAAAGGCCCATGAGCACGACGACCGTCGCGCTCCCGGGCGCGAGCGCCGAGAGCACCGGCGTGTAGGCCGAGTCCGCGTGACCCGACACCACGACGAAGGCCGACGCGAGACCGCGATGCGTCACAGGGATTCCCGCAAGGGCCGGAGCCGAGAGGGCTGAGCTCAGTCCCGGCACGATCTCGAACGGAACGCCTGCGGCCAAGAGCGCGAGGGCCTCCTCGCCACCCCGGCCGAACACGAAGGGATCCCCGCCCTTCAGCCGCACGACGCGCTTTCCCCGCCGGGCCGCGCGGACGAGGAGCCGGTTGATCGACTCCTGCCGCGTCGAGGGCCGGCCAGCGCGCTTCCCCACCGGCACGCGCAGCGCGTGGACGGCCAGGGCGACGACCTCGGGTGAGACGAGCGCGTCGTACAGCACGACGTCGGCCTCGGCGAGACGAAGCGCCGCGCGCCGCGTGAGGAGCTCCGGATCGCCGGGCCCGGCGCCGACGAGGGAGACGACGCCTGGGCTCACGCCTGGGCTCACGACGTCGTCTCCAGGCGATAGAGCGCGTTGAGGGCCGCCAGGAGGCGGGGGCGCCGCCCGGCGAGGGGAACCTCCGCGGCCCTCCAGCTGGGACGGGCTTCGCGCGCGGTCCCGAACCAGCGGTCGCGGTCGCCCGGGAGGAGCTCCGCGACCCCCCCGCCCAC
>CAZXSG010000610.1:0-3710 GCA_964643185.1 uncultured Holophagales bacterium | reverse complement strand
GCCGGCCGGCGAGGGCGGGGGGGACCGGTCCGGCGGGGCGCACGACGCGGTCGTGCGGGAGGGGGGGGACGCGGGGGGGGGACTGGAGGGCCGCGAGGCCGGCGTGGGGCACGGGGAGGGCGAGGATGGGGGCGGACGTGAGCCGCCGTCCCGGTTTCGCTTCGGTCGCGGGCAGCGCCGCCACCATGCGGTCGAGCGCGTCACCGTCCTGGGGCCGGGCGCTGGTCTTTCCTGACGTCTCCTCATCCATGAGTACGAGGACGTCGATGCGCTCCCCGGCGGCCAGCGAGGCCGCCGCCGCGTCCACTGCCGGCGCCACGAAGACGCCACGCACGTCTCCCGCGCGCGCTCCAAAAGAGATCGCGAGGGAAACCAGGGAGGCGAGGAGGGCGGGGCGCTTCATTTCGGGTCGGAACTCTCCAGCGGAATGGGACCGTATCAAAGGCAACCCGTGGATAGGGTGAGACCCCTCACGCGGCAGCTCTTCTTCGGGGAGTGACCCGGGCCCCTAGAATCTCACCGGCACGATGCGATTTCCCGCCCCCACCAAGGTCCCTGGCGCCGTCGCGATCTTCGCGGACGCTCATCTCGGCCAGGCGGAGAAGGACGGGGAAGACTTCCTGGCGGCCCTCGAGGCCCTTTACGAGCGGGGTTTCCGCACCGTCGTGCTGCTCGGAGACATATTTCACTATTTCATCGGGAGCCGGAAGTTCGAGACCCCGCTCCTCAGGCAGGTGCTGGACGGCTGGGCCTCGCTGGCGGCGCGCGGCGTCTCCTTCCGCTACATCGAGGGCAACCGCGACTTCTTCCTCGACGGCTCCCCGTTCGCCGTGTCGTTCGCGGCCTACGGCCTGACCGACGGGCTGGAGCTGGGTGGAAAGCGGTATGCCTTCGTGCACGGAGATCGCGTCAACACGAGCGATCTGCCGTACAGGTTCTTCCGGGTGCTGTCGAAGAACCCCGTCTCGCGGGCCGTGCTGAAGGTGATGCCCGGTTCTCTGGCGCGCACGATCGTGAAGCAGACGGAGGCCCGGCTCTACACCACGAATTTCAAGCACAAGACGCACTTACCGCATGAGGCGCTGGTCGAGGAGGGCCGCAGAGCCCGGCGCGCCGGCTACGAAGAGGTCCTCATCGGGCACTTCCACGTGGAGAAACACTACGAGGAGGTCGACGGCATCGCCCGGATCCTCCCCGCGTGGCTCGAGGAGCGGAAGCACGCGGAGATCGCGTCCGACGGCACGCTCACCATCGTCGAGGAGCCGTCCGCGGCCCGGGCGGTGAAGCGCACGTACGCACAATGACGTCGACGCGACGCCTCCTTGCCGGCCGGCTCATGGGACGGGTGCGAGTCCCAGGCTCGAAGAGCGTGACGAACCGCGCGCTCGTGCTCGGGGCCCTGGCTCAAGGCGAAAGCCTGCTCCGCCACCCGCTCGACGCGGACGACACCCGGGCGCTGGGCACGGCCCTCGAGCAGCTCGGCGCACGCGTGAAGTTCGAGGATCGGGTGATTCGGGTGTCGGGTCCGCTGGCTCCTCCCGCGAGCGAGGTGCACCTCGACCTCGGCCCCGCGGGAACGCCCGCCCGCTTTCTCGTCGCGCTCCTCGCCGCGCTGCCGGGCACGTTCGTACTGGATGGCTCGGCGCGTCTGAGGGAGCGCCCCATGGGTCCGCTGGTCGAGGCGCTCCGGGCTCAGGGGGCGAGCATCGAATCGCTCGGTCGCGAGGGGTTCCTGCCGCTGCGCATCCACGGCGGAACGCTCCGCGGCGGTGAGGTCACGATCCGCGGAGACGTCTCCTCACAGTTCCTGTCGGCGCTCCTTCTCGTTTCGCCGCTCGTGCCGGGCGGACTGTCGTTGAATGTGACTGGCTCTCTGTCGTCGGCGTCGTACGTGACTCTCACGCGGCAGGCGATCGACGCGTTCACGCGCGACGGACGACTCGTGGGGACCGACTATGAAGTTCCAGGCGACGACTCCGCGGCTTGCTTTTTTCTCGCGGGGGCCGTGGCGTCCGCGGGCGTCGTTCTGCTCGACGGACTGCTCGAGGACTCCGATCAGCCGGATTCCGTGTTTCGCGAGTGGGCGATCTCCGCGGGCGGCTTCGTACGGTTCGAAGGCGGAACGCTCGTCGCCGGACGGGAGCCGTCCGTGCCGCTCCGGGCCGTCGTCGCCGACGTGGACGCCGCGCCCGACGCGGCGCTGCCGCTCGCGGCGATGCAGGCGTTCGCTCACGGCGTGTCGCGTCTCGAGAACGCGCGACGGCTTCGCGAGAAGGAATCGGACCGGCTCGCCGCCGCGCGCGATCTCCTCGACCGAGCGGGCGCCGTGACCCGCGAGGAGGACGGGCCCGCTCTCGTGATCGACGGAGAGCAGGGTGTGCCGCGCGCAGGTCACTTCGTCTCGCACGCCGACCACCGCGTCGTGATGTCCGCGGCCGTGCTCGCGCTGGGTCTCCCTGAGGGCAGCGTCGTCGAGGGGGCCGAGGACGTCGCCAAGTCGTACCCGCGGTTCTTCGACGATTTCGAGCCGCTCGTAGAGCGCGCTTGACGAGCCGGCGGGGACTCGTGGAGAGTTCCCGCACACCCTGTGACCACATCCTCGTCGCGCCCTGCGCCGCGCCTCTGGCGCGTTCCGGCGTCCGATCTCGCGTCGGGTGGCGGGATCCTGCCGCGGCTCGTTCACGAGAGCCTGCCGCGCTTTTCGTGGGGACGGACGTTTGAGGCGGGTCTCACTCTCGGTCCGTCCGCGCCCGTCCCGGTCGCAGCTGATCTGACCGCGACGTATGCACTCGATCTCCTTTCCTTCCTCGGGTTCCTCGCCGCGCGCGGGCTCGGCATCGCCGAAGACGACGTGGCGGGGATCGGCGGGAAACCGGGCGCGCCCGCGACGCCGTGGCTGGCCGCCCCTCCCGTTCCGCGGTGGCGTTCGCTGCCTCCGCTCGTGTCGTACGCCGCCGTTCTTCTCGGCTGCTCGCCCAGCCGCGCGGCGCTCCGGGAAGCGCTCGGTAAGACCTCCGGCCTTCGCGCCGACTGCGCCCGCGCCGCGCTGATCGACGAGACCCGCGATCCGGCCGCTCTTCTCGTGGACCTCGCGGGGGCCTTGGACGCGCGTCCGAGCCATCCGCTCGGCCTTACCGCGCCGCGCCTCGCGGGGACGGTCGCGGGACGGCATCGCGCCGTCGGTCCCGGCGCGTCGTTCCTTCTGCGCGGCCTCACGAGTGACGCGGACTTCGTCGTGCTCGAGCCACCGCCGGCCCGAGAGGAAGGTGCCGTGCTCGCGGCCCTCGCGAAAGCCCTCGGCGACGATCCGCGCGCCGACGCGTTTCGCGCTCTTTCGCGAGGCGAAGGGCGACCCGTGCCTGCGGGGCCCGGGCTGAGACTTCTCGCCGAGGACGTCGGGCTCTGGGATCCGCGATCCCGCGCGGCCTTCGAGGCGGGCTTTGGCGAAGGCCTCGAACGTTACGAGGCGCAGGCGGGGGGGCCCGCGCCCCGGGGCGACGAGCGGGCGTGCAGCGAGGGAACGTCCAGGCGTCAGGCGCAGTCCTGGAAGAGCATCCGCTCCTCGTCGGCGAGCTGGTGGCGCGGCAACACGAGGAAGCACGAGGAGCAGAGGAACTCGCCGGGGCGACGGGGCACGATCCGCGTGGCGCCTTCGCCGCGCTCGTCGGTGTCGACCTCGTCGTCCTCGACGTCTTCCTCTTCGTCCTCGA
>CAZXSG010000609.1:0-3722 GCA_964643185.1 uncultured Holophagales bacterium | reverse complement strand
TGATGGTGAGTCTCTACGACGATTCCGAGGGGGACCTTTGGATCGCAGTAACCGCGGGCCGGACCATTCAAAGCTCAGCTCAGGCCCCGGTTCACAAGCTAACGCAGTTGATCGAGCTTGTAGCCCTGGCCGAGGACAAGCTGAAGGCGCTCAGGGCGGTGGCCCCATGAGTCGCAAGGCCGCGGCCCCCATGAATATCACCACCGGCGGCGTCGTCGCGCACGGGGACGCGGGCTTTCACTGGCTGCGTATCCAGAACGATGACACCAGGGCCGCCGGGGCTAAGGACGAGTGGAACGACAGTTGGTGTCGGGCCCTCCAGGTGCGCACGTTCCCTCCGCTCCGCCCGTGCCCGTTCGTGGCGCCTCGGCCAACACCGAACGCAGAATAGTTTCCAGCCTCCGACGGAGTGACCATCTGGGCAATCCACGAGCGGCGCCGGTCCCATGCACGGCAGGGGATTCGGGAGTGCCGCGTCCTCTTTGATCCGGGCGTACTCGACGAGTCCCAACGCGGACTCGAAATTTCCTGAACGAGCGAGGGAGGCACCCGCTTCTCGGAATCCGAAGGGAGTCACGGCGGCCTTCCTGGGGTCCAATCGCGCCACTTTGAATAGAACCCGCTCTCGCTCAAGGCTTCCCCCCTCCCGTGAACTCGGGGTTCAGGTACAGGACTTCAGAGGGGCGGCCTCCGCCCCCGGGCTCGACGGTATGGAGCCGCACCCATCCGAGTCCTTCGAGCACCTCGATCGCTTCGTGCACGGCCCCGCGCTGAGTAAGGCCCGACCAATCCCGTTCCTTGATCTCGCGAACCGTCATGCCGTCGGAGAGCGCCCCCGCCTTGATCTTCTCGGTTAGGGCCTTGAGCGGACAGTTCTTCGCCAGGGCCGTATCCGTGCGGCCTGAGAGTTCATCGCGCTCATCGCGCACCTGTGGCCAGGGCGGCCACCTGGGCAACGTCGAGGGCCCAGGGGGCGGAGGAGACTCGGACAGATGCCCGCTCCCGGCGCGAGCGGCGCTCTCCAACGCGTTCGCGACGAGCGAGACCCTCGGGGCCGTCCTCGGGCTCGCGAGCGTCAGGGCGGCCGTCCTCGGTCCTCGGCGAGCACCTCGAGGCGGGCGTCGTCGCGCAGCCGCGCCGGCTCATGGGCGAATCGGTCGAGAGCCTCGGTCACGAGGACGAGGCGGGCCACCGCGTGGCGGCGGTAGGTTTCGAGGTTCGGCATGGTTGCCTCCCTGCCTGTTCGGCGAGGAGGGGGCCCCGGGAGGCCTCCTGGCCTAGAGCTCGCAGAAACGAAACGACCCCTCGCGGGGTTGGTACGTGACTCGGTGCGCTGCGTCTGCCAGGACATGGAGCGCGCCAGGCCTTGGTCGCCGTGTCGTAGGCAGCGAACGGTCCGGGTCGGGCGACGCCGAGCGCGCGGCCGTGAACGTGACCCATGAGCGCTCGGCTCGGCGACGATCCTCCGCACGTGGCTCGTCGCGGTCGCGAGGTCCCGCACCTCGCTTCGCCGAAGGCTGAACCACGGCAACGCGCTGGCGCTTGCATCGTCGGAGCACCGCCTGCCGTCGCCGGCCTTGGCGTTGAGTGGACCGCCCGCGGGACGTGGGTTGTGCCAAGGGATTCGGCTCCTGTTGCGACCTGCCACCGCGAAGTCTCGTGAGATTCCTCTTCTCGACGCCACGACCATTTCGTAGGCTTCGGCGCGAAGAGGTGGGCCGTCGTCCAGATGCCAAGCACGATCGCGCGGATGAACTACGACCAGGAGTTCAACGAATCAGAACTCAGAACAATTCGACGGCTTCGCAGCCTTGATGGCGCACGGGTACCTCTTTCCTGGGCCGCCGGCGTGACGACCACGGCCGTGGTGTTCTTGGCTCAGGTCCCGTTCCACGGCTTCGAGTTGGCCCATCTGGTAGCGACCTACGGGTGCTTGCCCGCCGGCCTGTTCGCGGGACTAGGCACCAACGTCAAACTGGACCAGTTCATTGAGGGCCAGTTCTCCAAGAAATGGGACCCGTTGTTCTTCGAGCGCAGCGGCCGGGGGCCGGAGTGGTTGGCGGCCTGCGACGAACGAAACTGGCTCATAGAACAGCCCTGGTTTCACCGACTTTCGGAGGCCGAACGGAGCCGACGCCTCAAGCAGATAAACAAAAAGTAAGGCCCCAAGCCCCCAGATCGGTGACCCAAGGACCGGAAATCGATCGTTTTGGCCCGGGGAGGTTCTCGATCCCCCAACCCCCACCAGCACACGAGAGTGAACACTTGGGGCTTTGGATAGAGGCGGCCGCCCACGCGGGAAAGCCGATCCTCTCTTTCGCGATTCGCGATTCGCGAATAGAGTAAAACGGTGCTGAAGCCTCAGGACATCGTGGTGGCCGTCCGGTTGGCAATGCCGGGCGGCGAAGCGCTCTCTTATCCGGCGCTCGCGGCCGCGCTGGGAATGAGCGCTTCGGAGGCCCATGCTGGTGTTCAGCGCTCGATCTCGAGCGGCTTGGTCGAAAAAACGAGGCGCCCAAGGAGGGCCGCCCTTTTGGAGTTCCTGGTCCACGGGCTCAAGTACTCGTTTCCGCCGGAATGGAAGGGTCTGACCAGAGGCGTGCCGACGTCAGGGGCCGCGCCTCCCCTTCAGGATCAATTGTCGAACGGAGAGTTGCCCGCCGTCTGGCCCCACCCGGAAGGCGCCGTCAGAGGCGAGGGCCTGGCGCCCTTGTACCGTTCCGCCCCGGGAGCCGCGCTGAGAGACCCTTTGCTCTACGAATGGCTCGCGCTCATCGACGCCGTCCGCGCTGGGCGGGCGAGAGAACGGACCAGAGCCGTCGCTGAGCTCACCCGGCGTCTTTCTTGAGGTTCGCGAGCGATATCGACGAGGTCGCTGACGGCCACCATCGGACGCGGGCCGCCGCGAGGCGGCCCGGCTCCGTGCTCAGTGCGTCCGGTAGAGCGTGCCGCCTTCGACCGTGTAGAGCTTGCCGTCGAGCGCGCAGAGGAGGCTCACCGCCTTGTACGCGCCCTTGCTCCCCACCTGCTGCCGCGTTCCGGTCTTGTCGCTCTTGTAGAGCGTGCCGTCCTTCTCGATCGTCCAGAGGAAGTCCCCCGTCGACGCCAGCGCCACGGTGTTCTTCCAGACCCCCTTCTTGCCCACCTGCTCCCACACGCCGGCGGCCGGGTCGGTCTTGTAGAGCGTGCCGCTCTCGATCGTCCAGAGGAGGCCGCCCATGGCCTCGAGGAAGTCCACGTCGGCGAACTCGCCCTTGCCTCCGATCTGCTCGTACTTGCCCTTCTTGTTCGTCTTGAAGAGCGTGCCGTCGGACTCGATCGAGTAGAGAATGCCGTTCATCCCGACAAAAACGGCCGTCTGCGCCCACTCGCCCTCGTCGCCCACCTGCTTCCACTTGGCGGTCTTGGGGTCCGTCCTGTAGAGCGTGCCGCCCTCGACGGTCCAGAGCAGCCCGTCCATCCCCTCGATCATCGTGGTGTGCTTGTACACGCCCTTCTTGCCGATGACCTCGTGCACGCCGTCCTTGTCGGTCTTGTAGAGCGTGCCGTCGCCCTCGATGGAATAGAGCATCCCGTCCATCCCCACCATGGCCTGGGTGTCCTTCCACTCGCCTTTCGTACCCACCTGCTCCCAGTCCGCCTGCGCGGCAGCCGGGGATAGGAACAGCGCTGCCGCGAGGCAGAGCCCCGCCCTCGTCATCGTCATCGTCATCGTTGACCTC
>CAZXSG010000608.1:0-3726 GCA_964643185.1 uncultured Holophagales bacterium | reverse complement strand
GGGCACGCGAAAGGGCCCCCGCAAGGGGGCCGTTGCCGGCAAGGAAAAGGCGACGAAGAAGGGATCACCTGCCCCCGGTCATTGAACTGATCGGGGGCCGAGCGGTACGCCGCTCTACGGAAGGAAGACATGGCCGAGGCGAAGGGCAAGAAAAAGGGCCCGAAAAAGGAAAAGAAGAACGTCCCGCACGCTCTCGCGACCGTGCAGGCCTCGTTCAACAACACGATCGTGTCGATCACCGATCCCATGGGGAGCGTGGTCGCCTGGTCGTCGGCGGGACGCATCGGCTTCAAGGGCTCGCGCAAGGGCACGCCGTTCGCGGCGCAGCTCGCCGCCGGCAACGCCGCGCAGCTCGCCCAGGAGCATGGTGTCCGCAGTCTCGACGTGCGCGTGAAGGGCCCCGGCGCGGGCCGCGAGAGCGCGATTCGCGCGCTTGCGGCAGCGGGTCTCGACATCCGCTCCATCAAGGACACGACGCCCATCCCCCACAACGGCTGCCGGCCGCGCAAGCGCCGGCGCGTCTAGGGATCGCCACGCAACCGGGGCAGTCGGAGAGACTCCCCGGATTTCGCGTCTGGGACCCAGTCGGTCCCAGACGTCAGGGGAGAGCCGACAGAGCTCCCCTCACCCTCACCCGGAGCCTCCCTCAGGGAGGCTCCTCGGGGCGAAGGGCCCGGCCGTTAGGGCCGGGCGTCCGTAAACCGGCTTCCGCCTGACCCGGGCCGGGACGAAGGACGAGATCGCAGAGACGGGTTTGGCGTACGTCAGGAGTTCCCTTGGCTCGTTACCGCGAATCTGTCTGCCGCCTGTGCCGGCGCGAAGCGATGAAGCTGTTCCTCAAGGGGGACCGCTGCTTCACGAACAAGTGCGCCATCGAGCGCCGCAACTTTCCGCCGGGTCAGCACGGCAAGCGCCGTTCCAAGATCCTGGGATACGGCATCCAGCTCCGTGAGAAGCAGAAGCTCAAGAGGTTCTACGGCCTCCTCGAGACCCAGTTCCGCCTCACGTTCGAAGCGGCCGAGCGCATGCGCGGCGTCACGGGCGAGAACCTCCTTTCGCTCCTCGAGCGCCGCCTCGACAACGTCGTCCACCGCCTCGGCTTCGCCGCGTCGCGCGCTCAGGCCCGCCAGCTGGTGCGCCACGGCCACGTGCGCGTGAATGGCAAGAAGGTGAACATTCCGAGCTACCTCGTCGACGCGGGCGCGACCGTCGCCGTCAAGGAGAAGAGCCAGAAGAACCCGCTCATCGCGAGCGCCGTCGAGACGGCCAAGGGCCGCGGCGTTCCCGCGTGGCTCGAGCTCAACGCGACGGACTTCACGGGCAAGGTCCTTTCGCGGCCCAAGCGCGAGCACGTTCCTCTCGTCATCAACGAGAAGCTCATCGTCGAGCTCTACTCGAAGTAACGCAGTTACCGGGAAACCCAGTTATGGGTTTCCCTGGCCCTTCCA
The DNA here is from genome assembly GCA_964643185.1 of uncultured Holophagales bacterium. Classification (GTDB taxonomy): domain Bacteria; phylum Acidobacteriota; class Thermoanaerobaculia; order UBA5066; family UBA5066; genus JAEUQS01. The sequence continues at coordinate 2,278 of CAZXSG010000608.1, read as the reverse complement.
CCGGCGCTACGCGCCTTGCCGCTCCGGTGTTCTGGTGGGAGCCCCTGGGAATGAGAACCGAGCGCGCCGCTCAGCGGGTAAGTCGCAGGTCTCGAGGAGAAAACGATGCTCTGGAAAGGCTTTCAGCGCCCCAACCGACTCGAAATCGACGAGGAGAAGGGTAACTACGGCAAGTTCACGGCTCAGCCGCTCGAGCGCGGCTGGGGTACCTCCATCGGCAACGCTCTCCGGCGCGTCCTTCTCTCGTCCATCGAAGGCGCGGCCATCACGGCAGTGAAAATCGAAGGCGTCGAGCACGAATTCACCGCGATGCCCGGCGTGGTCGAGGACGTCACCGACGTCATCCTCAACCTCAAGTCGCTCGCGATCCGTCTGCACGGCGACGGCCCGCGCACGATCGTCCTCGACACCAAGGCCAAGGGGATCGTCACCGCCGACGCGTTCGACGACGACGCGCAGGTCGAGATCCTCAACGCCGACGCCCCCATCGCGACGCTCGCCGACGGCGGCCGGCTGCGCCTCGAGGCGACGGTGAACAAGGGTCGCGGCTACGTTCCCGCCGACCGCAACTTCGATCCGGAAGCGCCCATCGGGACGATTCCCCTGGACTCGGCTCACTCGCCTGTGCGCCGCGTGAACTATCACGTCGAGGCCGCCCGAGTCGGCCAGGCCACCGACTACGACAAGCTCGTGATCGAGGTCTGGACGAACGGCACCATCACCCCGCGCGACGCGGTGGGTGTGGCCGCGGTGCTCCTCCGCGAGCACCTCGCCATCTTCGTGAACGTCGAGACCGAGGAATCGGGCTCGGCGGCGGGCTCCGAGCTCGGCCAGAGCGAGCTGGACGCCCTTCTCGACACCAACGTCGAGGAGCTCGAGCTTTCTGTGCGGAGCGCCAACTGCCTCAAGAACGCCGGCATCCGTTCTCTCCGCGAGCTCGTGCAGCGCACGGAGAAGGACATGCTCGAGACCAAGAACTTCGGTCGCAAGAGCCTGAACGAGATCAAGGAAATCCTCCGCGAGAAGGGCCTCGCCTTCGGCATGAAGCTCGAGGCCCCTACCGGCGCGGGGCGGTGAGGTCGAGAAATGCAGCATAACCGCGCGGGTCGCAAGCTCGGCCGGACGACGCCCCATCGTCGGGCGATGTTCCGGAACCAGCTCGCGTCCCTCTTCACCCACGAACGCATCGAGACGACGCTTCCGAAGGCCAAGGACCTCCGTCCGCTGGCCGAGAAGCTCGTCACGCTGGCCAAGAGCGGCAGCCTCCATGCTCGCCGTCTCGCGCTCAAGAGCCTCCCGGACAAGGACGCCGTGAAGCGCCTGTTCGACGAGATCGCCCCGCGCTTCAAGGAGCGCCCGGGCGGCTACACCCGCATCATGAAGCTCGGCAAGCGCCAGGGCGACGGTGCGGAGGTGGCGATCATCGAGTTCGTCGACTACGACTATTCGCAGCGCCAGGCCGACAAGGTCATCGCCCAGAAGGCGGCGACCGAGAAGAAGGAAACGCTCGTCGAGAAGGCGAAGCGCCTTCTGACGGGCAAGGGCTCCGAGAAGACCGAGGCCAAGGAAGGCGAGGCCGCGCAAGCCGCCGGCGCCGCCGATGAGGCGACTGCGGGCAAGGCCAAGCCGAAGGCTCCCAAGAAGGAAAAAACCGTCAAGGCCAAGGCCGAGCCCAAGCCCCGGACGTCCGGCCCCAAGGGACCCACGGGTTCGGGCCCCAAGGGTGGCGGTCGCTCGGCGACCCCCCGCAAGGTTGGTGGCGGAGGCTGATTCTCCGCCGGAGGCGTATCCCGGCCCGGAGGGCTGAACAACTCAAGAGGGGGCCTTCGGGCCCTCTCTTCGTTTTCTGCGCGGCTGGCTTCAGGAGGAAGGGGCGAGCGCCTTCTCGATCTCGAGAAGCAGGGCCTTGGTGGAAAAGGGCTTCGTCACGTAGGAGGTCGCCCCGAGGGCGAGTCCCTGCTCCCGCTCGGAGGGAAGGATCCGGGCCGTGAGCATGACGACCGGCACGTGGGACGTCGCTGGGTTCTCTTTGAGGATCCGGCAGATGTCGAAGCCGGAAAGCCCCGGGGTGAGGTTGATGTCGAGCAGCACGAGATCGGGCTGCTCCTCGCGCACGAGCCGGAGGGCTTCCTCGCCGGAAGAAGCCTCGAACGGGATGAGGCCCGAAAGCCTCAGCTTGAAGGAGAGGATCTTCACGATGTAAGGCTCGTCGGCCACGATGACGACCCGCCGGCCGGCCAAGCCCGTCGGGAGCATCCCGCCAAGGCTACGCCCCGGC
>CAZXSG010000607.1:0-3730 GCA_964643185.1 uncultured Holophagales bacterium | reverse complement strand
GCCGTCGACCGCGAGCGCCGCCACGAAGCGCCCGCGCGCGACGCCGCGCGCGGCGGCCTCGCTGGCCACGGACCGCAGCACGCCGCGCGCCAGCTCCAGCTTGCTCGTGAGCGACGTGCGGAGGCCCCAGGACGCCTCCAACTCGCGCTGCACGTCGGAAAGCTTCGGCCGCGAGCCGCGCCGCCTCCTCACCATGAGCTCCGCGAACGAGCGCGAGAGGCCCGAGGAACGCACGGTCGCGAGGTCGTAGAGAAACCCGACGCGGTAGTAACGAAGCGGCCCCCCCGCCCCTTCGCGGATGGTCCGGTCCATCTCGATCTCGACCTGCGGCTTCAGGGCCAATGGGTCCACGAGCCCGCGCAGGCGCCGGGCCGGCTCGGTGGACCCCGAGAGCGCGGCCTTCGGGTCGTCCCCTTCGATGCGGGCATCGAACCTCTGGATCCCTGTTCCCGAGGGATCGGGCATCGTGTGCGTGAGGAAGCGGCGGTCGTCGGCGCCGAGCTGCAGACGGCGCTGCGCCTCGCGCCGCTTCAGCGCATCGTCGGGCGTGTCGAGGTAGAGATCGCGGAACAGCTGGCGCTCGCGCGAAACCTCCGTGAGGCCCGCGGGGAGCGGGGCCGCGAGGAGCTGCCCGAGGAGAGCGGGGTCGGGGAGCGCACAGCGAAAGCCCGCGCCTTCCGTCACGCCTCCCGCACCTCCACGGCGAGGATCGACGGCGCGCTTTCGCGCAGGGTGCGCGCGAAATCCTCGCGGCTCACGCTCTTGCCGAGCCGCACGCGGTACTCGATCACGGCGAATCCGCCGTCGCCGCCCTTGAGACCCACGAGCTCGAAGCGGCGCACCTCGACGGCGAAGACCTTCTCGGCCGCAGCCTGAGCGGCCCGCGGATCCTGCGCATGGATTCGCACCACGGCGTTGAAGGGATAGCGCTTCGCGCCGCTCTCACCCGAGAGCAGCCGCCTTTCGAACGCCAGGTCGGCCAGCTCCTCGAGCTGATCGGTCGACATCGCGGCGAGAACCTCCCGATCCAGCTTCGAGACGAACTCGCTGCCGGCGGTGTCACCGGTACGGGCCTCCTCGAGCCGGCGCTCCGCCGGCGGGCCCTCGAGGTCGAACGGCGAACGGCCGAACTCCGTCCACCAGAGGACGAGGATCACGATGTTGAAGAGCACCGAGAGCACCATGCCGACGCCGAGATGCCCCACGGCCGCCGCGATGCCCGTGCCCGTCGCCACGAAGATGTAGACGGCGTCCTTGGTGTCCTCGAGCGTGTTGCGGAAGCGCACGGCCGCCGCGATGCCCGCGAGGCTGAACGCGAGCGCGAGGCTGTCCTGCACGAGGAGCACCACGCCCGCGACCGTGAGCGGCAGGATGAGGAGCGTGTGCACGATGGACTGCGTGAAGCCCTTGCGGCGCCGCGTGAGGACGTAGATCCACGCGACGGGCAGCGTCACGAGGAGCGCGCCCACCATCGCGACGGTGGCCTCGACGATGACCCCGATCTCCGCCGGAATCGTGCGTGAGGTGGCCGCCTTGCCGTCCACGACGGGCGAGCGCCCGGCCTCGATGAGCGGCCTGAAGGCCGGGAGGTACGCCCACGCGGCGTAGAGCAGCCCCCCGAGCACGACATAGAAGCCGATCAGCCCCACGACGTGGCGGGCGAGCGGCCCCGTCCGGGGTCCTGGGACTGTCGGGCTTTGCGGCAAGCGGAAGGATCTTAAGGGCGAAGGCGCTCCGCCGCGCCGGTGATCGGAAGGAGCTCCCCTCTTCGTAGAGGTCGGTACAACCATGATCGACACAAGGCGCGAAGTCCCCCGCGTTTCGCCCGTTCCGCCCATCGTCTGGGCCGCCCTCGCCGCCGTGACGCTTCCGTTCGCGAACGGCCGCTTCGCGTTCTGGCTCGCGCCCTGGGTGGCGTTCCTCTTCCTCGCGCTCTTCGTGCGCTCCGCTTCGAGGTGGGTCGCGGTGCTGGGCGGGGCCCTCCTCCTCGCAGGCGCCACGCAGCTCCACGTGCAGGGCGCTCTGCCGTTCCGCGGGGTGAGCTATGTGGTGGCCGCCTCGGTGCTGGGCCTCGCCGTCTTTCCGCCGTTCCTCCTCGATCGGTGGGCCTCGCGCCGTCTGCCGGCTCTTCCCGGGGGCCTCGTGCTGCCGGCCTCGTGGGTGGCGCTGGAGTTCGTCAATGCCCTCCTGAGCCCTTACGCCACGTGGGGCGCGGTGGCGTACACGCAGAAGGAACGGCTCGCGCTCGTGCAGATCGTCTCGCTCACCGGACTCCACGGCCTGTCGTTCCTCGTTCTGTGGTTCGCGTCGACGGGCGCGTTCGCCGTTCAGGGAGCCCGCCGCCCCGCGCTCGTCTGCGGAGGCGTTCTCCTTTCAGCGCTCACGTTCGGAGCGCTGCGCCTGTCGCAGTCCCGGGCCGCGGAACACGACCTGACGGTCGGACTCGTGACGCCCGACGTCCAGACGTATCTGAGCCGCGTCGACGGGCCCAACGCCGCTCTCGGGGCGGCCATCCGTGCGACCTCGAGACGGCAGACCGTTACGGGCCCGGCCCGCAAAGCGTTCGATCTCCGCTCGGCCGCCCTCGCGACCGAGCTCCTCGACCGCACCGCGAGGGCGGCGGCGCAGGGCGCGCGCCTCGTCGTGTGGTCGGAGGGCGCGCTCATGGTCGCGGCCGACGGCGAGGCGGCCTTTCTCACGCGGGCGGGCGACCTTGCGCGCGAAACCGGGATGCATCTCGCGCTCGCCTACCTCACGCTGAGCCTCGACGGCAGCGGCCGCATCGAGAACGTCGCGGTGCTCGTCGGCCCCGACGGCCAGACGCTGTGGCGCTACCTCAAGGCCCACCCCGTGCCGGGTCTCGAATCGTGCGTGCGGGGAACGACGGGCCCGCCCGTCGTCGCGACCGCGCTCGGGACCCTCTCGACGGCGACCTGCTTCGACGCGGACTTCCCCGCGTTCGTGAGGCCCGCGGCTCGCGCGGATCTTCTCATCGTTCCTTCGGACGACTGGCGCGAGATCGACGCCTCGCACTCGGCCATGGCCGCGTTCCGGGCCGTGGAGCTGGGGGTTCCTCTGGTGCGCTCGGCGAGTGCCGGGATCTCGACGGCCGTCGACGCCTACGGCCGCGAGATTGCGGCGCTCCCCTACTTTCGGGGTGAGGAGCGCCTCCTCGTCGCGCGTGTGGGAATGAGCCGCACGACCACCCTCCACGCGGCCACGGGTGACATTTTTCCGATGGCCTGCGTCGCCGGCCTCCTCGTTCTCCTCGCCGCCGCTTTTCGGGCTCAGCGCGTGTACAGCGAAGCGCAGGGCAGCGTGCGCACGCCCGCGTCGTCCCCCACCACGTAGTTCTGCCCCGACCAGATCGCGGCCCCCGCGGCCCGGCCCTGCGCGTCCACACAGTAGAGCGTCACGTTGAACTTCGGCCGCCCCTTCGCGTCGCGGTGTCTCGGGACGAGGTGGGTCTTCTCGGCGATGCGCTTGAGCACCTGGAGACAGGCCTCCTCGGGCGCCTTCCCCTGCCTCAGGAGCTCCACGACCGAGTGGGAGCCGCACGTCACGAGGTTCGCTTCGCCACGCCCCGTGGACCCGCACGAGCCGACGCCGCCTTCACTGTAGAGGCCGGCGCCGATCACCGGCGTGTCGCCCAGCCGGCCGGGGATCTTGAAGAAGAGACCCGACGTGGTGGTGACGCCCACGAGCTCGCCCTTCGCGGAGCGGATCGACA